>RPQK01000015.1 GCA_003819755.1 Acidobacteriota bacterium
CACGGCCTGCGCTGGGGGGTATGTCCAGGGGGGCGGGGAGGTAAGCAACAATGGCGTCCAACAATGGCTGGACGCCTTTGTTCTTGAAGGCGGCACCGCACAGCACCGGCGTAAAGCGCATCGCGCTAGTGCCCTTGCGCAGGCCCGCCCGTAGCTCCTCTGCCGTGATCGTCTCGCCCGCCACGTACTTCTCGGTCAGATGATCGTCGCTCTCGGCGACCAGCTCAACCATTTTGTCGCGCCACTCGGTCGCCTGCGCCCGATACTCGGCCGGGATATCGATGTCGTCAAAATCGGCGCCCAGCGTCTCGGCCCGGTAGACCGCGGCCCTCATCGTAATAAGGTCGATGATGCCCTCGAACTTCTCCTCGCTTCCAAGCGGAATCTGGACGGGCACCGGCCGCGCGGCCAGCCGTTTCTTCATCGACTCCATCGCGGCAAAGAAGTCCGCGCCCGGGCGGTCCATCTTGTTCATGAAGGCGATGCGGGGAACGCGGTACTTGTCGGCCTGACGCCAGACAGTCTCCGACTGGGGTTCGACCCCGACCACTGCATCAAAGACAGCCACCGCGCCGTCGAGCACCCGCAGCGAGCGCTCCACCTCGGCTGTAAAGTCCACGTGGCCCGGCGTATCGATGATGTTGATCCGGGCCCCCTTCCAGAAACAGGTGGTCGCGGCTGAGGTGATAGTTATTCCACGCTCCTGCTCCTGCGCCATCCAATCCATGGTCGCAGTGCCTTCGTGAACCTCACCGATCTTATATGTAATTCCCGTGTAGTAGAGAATCCGCTCGGTAGTAGTCGTCTTCCCGGCGTCGATATGCGCCATGATTCCGATATTTCGCGTCTTCTCTAACGGCGTTGAACGCGGCACGATTGCTAACTCCCAAATACAGTACGGCCAACAAATAACACGGACTGCCTCCCATCTGCAGATCGGACTTGCGCCCATCTGGGGATGGGAGCCACCCGTGGCTCTACGGTCTATCTTCTATATTTGATCCGTCTCTAAAAGCAGCGGCGGAGGTTCCCGCCGCTTCCTCACGCAACCAGGTGTTGCGTATAGGGCGGACGGAACGCGGTTACCAGCGATAGTGGGCGAAAGCTTTGTTCGCCTCAGCCATGCGGTGGACGTCTTCCTTCTTCTTCACGGCGCCGCCGCGGTTGTTGGCCGCGTCAAGCACCTCACTGGCCAGCTTCTCGACCATGGTTTTCTCACCCCTGGACCTTGAGTAGCTGACCATCCACCGAATGGCCAACGACGTACGCCGGCTCTGGCTGACTTCCATGGGGACCTGGTAGGTCGATCCACCGACACGGCGGGACTTGGTCTCGAGAAGGGGCTTTACATTATCGAGCGCCTTCTTGAACACCTTCATCGGATCTTCCCCGGTGCGCTCTCGAATCGTCTCCATCGCACCGTAGAAGATTCCCTCAGCCGTGCTCTTCTTCCCCCGCTCCATCACCTTGTTCACAAACTTCGTGACGAGCTCGCTGTTATACACGGAATCAGGCAGAACCTCTCGCTTGGGAACCTCTCTACGCCTTGGCATTTCGTCTTGCTCCAGAAACAAAACAAGCTGCAAAGAAACTCTTCCATGCAGCTCTGATCAACCAGTGTTCCTTATCCCTTCGGTCTCTTGGCGCCGTATTTGGAGCGGCCTTGATGACGGCCTTCTACACCCACGGCGTCGAGCGTGCCCCGGATGATGTGATACCGGACACCCGGCAGGTCTTTCACACGGCCACCACGCACCAGCACCATCGAGTGCTCCTGCAGATTGTGCCCGATCCCGGGGATGTACGTCGTCACTTCAATTTGGTTGGTCAATCGAACACGAGCGACTTTGCGGAGTGCGGAATTCGGCTTCTTGGGCGTCTGAGTGTAAACGCGCACGCACACTCCACGCTTTTGCGGCGAACTCTGCAGCGCCGGGCTCTTGGTCTTGACCTTCACGCGCCGTCGACCTTTTCGGACTAACTGATTGAACGTCGGCACTCGCCTTTTCTCCTTCTGAAAATAAAAAATGATGCCGAGGCATCATCTTTGGTAGACAACCTATCAAACAACGAGCCTCGAGATCTTAGCTGACAGCATGGAAATCTGTCAACCAGGCGAAGGGCCATTCTACCAATCCTCTGTAAAAACTACAAATCTATTTTGAGGCTATTTTCCGGCACTCTCCCCCCGCTCCGGTTGCAGGTCCTGGCGGCCGGGTATTACGATGAGCGTTTTCGAACGGAAGTTGCAGACAATGCTATTTTTCCTGATCCTCTATTCGGCCCTCTACACACTCGCGTTCCTTGTCTACCTCCCGTTCTATCTTGCGCGCTCCCGCAAGCAGGGACGGAAGTTACATTTGCTCGAAAGGGCGGGATGGGCGGTCGGGTCTCCCGTGGGAGCGCGGCCGTCGCTCCCAGCGCAGAAGCGCCGCATCTGGATCCAGGCCGTTTCAGTCGGAGAGGTGAATGTCATCAAGCCCCTGGTTGAAGCCTTGCGCCCGGACTTCGATATTTGTGTTTCAACCACAACCGAGACCGGACAAGTCCTGGCCAGGAAGCTCTACCCGGATGATCACGTCTTCTACTTTCCTCTGGACTGGGGCTGGCTTTGCCGCCGCTTTCTGAGAATTATTCAGCCGAGTCTCGTTCTCCTTGCCGAAACCGAGATCTGGCCGAACCTCCTGTTCCAGGCCAGCCGGGCTGGAATCCCGGTTCTGCTGGTTAACGGGCGAATCTCCGACAGGTCTTTCGGCCGTTACCGCCGCATTCGACTCCTGCTGGTCCCCGCGCTCCGCCTGATCCGAACGTTGTGCATGCAGTCAAAACAGGATAAACAGCGGATCATCGATCTGGGCGCTCCCCCTGATCGGGTCATTCGCGTTGGGAATCTGAAGTATGACTACGAATTGAAAGCCGATAGCCAGAAGCAACTGATCGTCCACAGGCTTGCGGCAATCCTCAGACCTGATCCCTCCGCCCTTCTCTGGGTCTGCGGGAGCACCAGGGAGGAAGAGGAGGTGCAACTGGCCGAGGTGTTCGTTGGTCTGAAGCGCGACTTCCCTTCCCTCCGCTGGCTGGTTGCCCCGCGACACACGCATCGCGCGGCCGAGGTCATTGGGGTCCTGGCCAACCGGGGGTTGAATCCGGTTCTTCGGTCGAATCTGGATTCTGACAAAGGCAGCCCCGACGTAGTGGTGCTTGACACCATCGGCGAGTTGGCTCACCTGTATCAGCTCGCTGACCTGGTCTTCATCGGCGGGTCGTTGGTTCCATGGGGAGGCCACAACATCATCGAAGCCGCAAACTTCGGGAAGCCGATCACCTTTGGCCCGTACATGCAGAACTTCCGCGAGATAGCGGACACTTTCCTCGCGGCTTACGCCGCCATCCAGGTCTCAGGCCAAGACGAACTTATGCAGCGCTCGCGGGACCTGCTGCAGGACGCGGCCGCCAGGAAGTGGATCGGCGGCAACGCGCGCAGGGTGGTCCGCGAGAACCAGGGAGCCGTCAAGCACACGGTGGAGGTGGTCAGGGGCGTGCTCCCTAAAGATCACCAGCATTGATTTATCCACGAATTACACGAATTACACGAATGGCTTTCTCCCAATTCGTGTAATTCGTGTAATTCGTGGATAAAATCTTCTTAAACCAATGGCTGCAACTGCTGGATTTCTCGGGCTCCTTTCTCCCCTCTACCGCCTGGTGGTCCAGACGCGGCTGAAACTCTACGAAACCGGCGTGCTGCGATCCGAGACGCTCCCCCACCCGGTTATCAGCGTCGGCAACCTGACGACCGGCGGAACGGGCAAAACTCCTCTGGTTATGTACCTGGCACAGATTCTGAAGCAGGCGGGGCTTCAACCCGCAATCCTCACCCGAGGGTACAAAGGGCGGGCGGAGCAGACCGCGGCGCTGGCATCGGACGGCTCACGAAACCTGGCCAGCGCCGAGGAATCTGGCGACGAGGCTTGCCTGATGGCGACCAGGTTGGAAGGAGTGCCAATCGCTGTCGGTAAGGCCCGCGACCAGAGCGCCCGCCTGATTCCAGGCTTTGGGGCGAATCGGAAGCTGGTCTTCATCCTGGATGACGCTTATCAGCACCTGCAGATCGTCCGGAACCTCAACATCCTGGTATTGGACGCCACCGATCCGTTCGGAGGCGGCCGGCTGCTGCCGGCCGGCCGGCTTCGCGAGCCGCTGTCCGCCATCAAACGCGCTGACCTGGTTATCGTGACCCGGGCGCATCTGCCCTTCGACCAGGAATTGCTCGAGACCGAAATCCGGCGCAGAAACAGGCTGGCGAAAATCAGCTACTTCTATCATGACGCGGTGGGATTGGTGGAGCTGGGAACCGGCGCGAGTTACCCGGTTCGCCATCTGCTCCATGCGAGGGTCGTGGCCGTTTCGGCCATTGGGAATCCGGCGGTCTTTCTCCAGGATCTCGCCCACTACCAAATCGACGTTGCAGAAAGCATCACGTTCCGTGACCATCATGTCTTCAGCTCCGAAGACCTGAAAAAGATCTACAGCCGCGCCCGATCGCTTGACGTTCGGGCGGTCGTGACCACCGAGAAAGACACCGTCAGGCTTCACGGATCGACGGGCCACGATACCCCGGTGTATGCTCTGAGAATCGAGGCCAAGCCCGAGGACCCGGAAAAATTTGAAAGGGACCTGATAGAGGAAGTGCGGGGGTGGCTCAGCAAAGGGACACAAGGGACATAAGGGACATCAGGGACATAAGGGACATAAGGGACTAGGGACCTTAAGCTCAGCCCACGTCCCTTGTGTCCCTTGTGTCCCTTATGTCCCTTATGTCCCTTATGTCCCTGATGTCCCTTGTGTCCCTTATGTCCCTGATGTCCCTTGTGTCCCTTGTGTCCCGTTTGTCCCTTTTGTCCCTTTGACAAATCGATGGCAATTCCCGCAGGATCAAAAGAGTCAATGAGCCGCCAGGTTTTTATTCGTAGCACCAACTGGATCGGGGACGCTGTCATGTCCGTCGCCGCCTTGCGGGAGTTCCGGCGTCTCTACCCCCACGACCATTTGGTTTTGGCGGCACGTCCCTGGGTCGCCGGGCTGTTCGAGAACCAGGGACTCGTAGACCAAGTGATCTCTATCGAGACCACCACCTCCCGAGTGGCAAATTTCAAACACGCGGTAGCCGTCGCACGCAGCTCCGACCGGGCTCTTTTGCTGCAGAATGCTTTCGGTTCGGCGTTGGTCGCTTTGGCGGCGCGCGTGCCCGAGCGGCTCGGCTACTCGACCGACGGGCGCAAGCTGCTGCTCACCCGCTCGGGCTTGCCTCGCATTAAACGCCTCGGAAGACATCAGATTTACTACTACCTCGACCTCCTGTACCAGGTGGGCCTCTCCGATCGGGATTATCTTTCCGATTCAGATTTCAAACCGGACATTCACCTGGTCCCGGCCCCCAATGCCGTGGAATCGGCCGCACAACTTCTGGCTGACAACGGCGTTGTACGGGAACGACCCGTAGTCGGAGTGAATCCGGGCGCATTCTTCGGTTCTGCCAAAAGGTGGTTTATCGATCGCTATGCCGCCCTCGCCGATCTTCTGATCCAACGCCTTGATGCTCAAGTGCTGATCTTTGGCTCGGCGGGCGAGAGGGAGATTGCCGACGGCATCCGGGGAATGATGCAGTGCCGGCCGATCATACTCGCCGGAACAACCGATCTCCGGTCCCTGCTCGCCCTCATCTCTCGGTGCGACCTGTTTATCACCAACGACTCGGGCCCCATGCACCTGGCCGCCGCTCTTGATACTCCTCAGATAGCGCTCTTTGGCTCCACAGACGAAATCGCGACCGGGCCCTACAGTTCGAAGGCCCTGGTTGTACATAAACATGTTGAATGCAGTCCGTGTCTTTTGCGAGAATGCCCGCTTGACTTGCGCTGTTTTGACCGAATCCAGGTTGATGAGGTCTACGAGCTAGCAAAAACCAGCTTGACGCATGGCTAATCGCGCGGTTTTCCTCGACCGGGACGGGACCGTCATCGAGGAGGTGAACTACCTGTCGACCATCGAGGAGATGCAGGTGTACCCGTTCTCTGCCGAGGCGCTTCGGAGACTCCGAGCGGCCGGTTTCCTGGTCGTGATTATAAGCAACCAGTCGGCGATTGCGCGGGGGTACCTGAACGAGGCTGATCTAGAGAAGATCCACTCGGAGCTCGCCCGCCGGCTGACTCAGGAAGGGGCGCGGATCGACCGCTTTTACTATTGCCCGCATCACGCTGAGGCGACCCTGGAGAGGTACCGCCAGGTTTGCGAGTGCCGCAAGCCGCGACCTGGAATGATCCTTCGAGCGGCTGCCGACCTCCAAATAGATTTGAAGGCAAGCTTTGTCGTCGGGGATCGCGCCGGCGACGTAGGCGTGGCTCAGGAAGCCGGGTGCCGGTCGGTGCTGGTCAAGACGGGGTATGGAAAGACGGCAGTCGAGCAACTTGGCGATCTCCGGCCCGATTACGTGGCTGAGAACCTGCTCGAGGCAGCGGACTGGATAATCGCGTATGAGGGTCAGTCGGCCATTCAGTGATCTATATGCTATCTTCTAAGTTGAAGACAATCGCAGAGTTGAAGCAGATTGCGCAGGCGGCCCGCAAGGCGGGAAAGACGGTTGTTTTCGGGAATGGCTGCTTCGACCTCGTCCATGTCGGTCACATACGATACCTGCAGGCCGCACGCGAATTGGGTGACATCCTGATACTTGCCGTCAACGGCGACCGTTCGGTCGAGAAACTGAAAGGCCCCGGCCGGCCTTTGATGCCGGAGCTCGAGAGAGCAGAAATCCTGGCCGCCCTCGAGTGTGTCGACTACCTCGTCCTGTTTGATGATCGGACGGTGGATAGCCTGCTTCAGGAGATTCGTCCCGATGTCCATGCGAAAGGGACAGACTACAGCGAACTGACGGTCCCCGAGCGAGCGACAGTTCTTGGCTATGGAGGAAGAGTGGCCATAGTCGGCGACCGCAAGGAGCATTCGACCCGTGACTATCTCAAGCGGATCACCGAGGAGGCAGGACCAGAGTCCAGAAGGACGGGTCGGGGACTGCGGAATGGCGAGAAATCAGAGGCCAGCCATTAGGAAGATCCTCATCGTCCGACTCGGTTCGTTGGGCGACATCATTCACGCGATGCCTGCTCAACAGCAGCTCCATCGTTGCCTGCCCCTCGCCGAAATCCACTGGCTGACCGAAACCGCCTATGTCCCGCTTCTGGAATCGGTCCCCGGAATCACGCGAATCTGGGTGGCCGGTCTGCGCAAATGGTCGTGGCGGGGTTCCTCCAGACCGTTCGTCCAGCTGATCCGTGCGCTTCGTCGCGAGCACTTCGACCTGGCCCTCGACTTCCAGGGGCTCCTCAAGTCCGCCATCGTCGCACGGCTCTCGGGCGCCCGCCTGGTGGCCGGCTTCGGTCCGGCATTGACCCGTGAACGGCTCGCGTCTTCCTTTTACTCGGACCGGGTGGCGGCCAAACCGGAAGAGAAGCTCCACGTGGTCGACCTCAACTTGCGACTTGCCGAACGGCCAGGCTGTACCAACGGGAACCACGCGCCGCCTTTCGATTCAACAGCGCCACGAAGGGCCCCCATCATCCC
Organism: Acidobacteriota bacterium; assembly: GCA_003819755.1. GTDB lineage: Bacteria > Acidobacteriota > UBA6911 > RPQK01 > RPQK01 > RPQK01. Next base: position 7,621 of record RPQK01000015.1, read on the forward strand.
TCTTGAGATTCCAGAAGCTGCGGGGAGTCGGGTTCGGCAGAAACTCGCCGAGAACAGGATAGAAAGACCTATTCTGTTGAACCCGGGCGCCGGATGGGCCACCAAGCTCTGGCCGGCCGGGCACTATGCGCAGCTGGCAGGGAGGATCCAGGACGAGTTGGAGATCCCGGTCGTGCTTACTTACGGGCCGGGGGAAGAGAGCATCATTGAGGAGGTAAAGCAGGCCACGAGCGGCTGCTGTAGCTTCCCGACTTCCATTCCGGAACTGGCGGCCCTATGCCGGGAATCGCGGCTCATGATTGCCGGTGACACCGGTCCGCTCCATTTGGCGGTTGCGCTCGGAACGCCGACGGTCGCGATATTGGGCCCGAGCCCCATCTGGCGGAACGGCCCCTACGACCCGGCGGACCTCGTCGTCAAGCGGCACCTGCCCTGCTCAAACTGCCTCAAGCGGACCTGCGATCAGTTCATTTGCATGAACATAGCGGTCGAGGAAGTGTTTGACGCGGTGGTACGACGGTTGGGGATCGAGAGACGGACACGGACTGACACGGACGAACACGGACAGTGAACACGAGCATCGCGCAACGAATCCGGGTACCGCTCGGCTTTTGCTACGGGCTCCTGTTTCTATACCTCGCCACACCCCTGCCAGCCTTCTTCTACCCGGGAATCGTCCTGGCTGGCCTTGGATCCGCCTTGCGCGTCTGGGCGGCGGGCCACCTTAACAAAGGAAGAGAACTGGCCACTTCCGGACCCTATTCCTGGACACGAAATCCCCTCTATCTCGGCTCTTTCTTCATGGGCCTCGGATTCACGCTTGCCGCCGCAAACTTCTGGCTGGCCGTGCTGTTTCCCGTTCTTTTCGTGGCCATCTACATCCCGGTAATGAAGCGGGAAGAGCAGGAATTGACAAGGACTTTCGGCGTTGGCTACGCCGTTTATCGAGATCAGGTCGCCCTCTTCTTGCCATTGAATCCGCCGTTTATTCCGCGGAGGGAAGAAGGCGATTCCAAACCAACCGGCAACTTTCAGTGGGGAAAGGTCATCTGTAACCGTGAGTACAGGGCGGTTGTCGGTTTCTTCCTGGTGACCGCGCTGATTTGGACAAAAATGTTCCTATGGCGGTGAAGATGCGCAAGATAGCGGTCGGATCCTTGGGTGGCGTTTGGCTTCTGGTCGCGCTTCTGCGGGTAACCAGTGGCGTATCCACCCAGACTCCACTGCTGAAGGAGGGCGAGAAATATTCCGCCCCGTTTGGCCAAAACGAACGGCTGGTCTACGAGGTGAACTGGAAACCCCTTTTCCTGTTACCCGCCTTCAAGGCCGGGGAGCTTGATTTCCGTACTTACGAAACCGTTTATCACGACCGTCCCGTCTTCAAGGTTGCCGCTGAAGCCCGATCCAACGGCCGCCTGGCTTCCGTTGCCGGGCTGGACGTGAAGGATTACTTTGAGTCGATTTTTGACCGGCAGACCTTCCGCTCCTACCGCTTTGTCAAAAGAATCCGCGAAGGGAAGCGCCAACGCGACTTCCAGTTGCTTTTCGACTATCCTCAGGACCGGTTGTTTCTGACCGAACATGACGTAGCGGTAAAGCCGCCGAAGGAACTGAAGAACCGCACGATCACAGAGATCAAGGAACCTCTCGTCGACGTCGTTTCAGTCTTCTATGTCGGCCGATTACGGGCTTTTGAGACCGGGCAGCAGTTCTTCATCCACCTCGTCGATGAAGGCGAAGCGAAGAAAATCGACTTTCATATTGCCAAGCGAGAGACGGTTCACACCCCTATTGGAAGTTTCCGCGCGATCAGGATCAACACCAATGGTCGTATCTTTAACTCCGGCGGAAATCTCCGCGTTTGGTACTCGACCGATCCCCTGCGAGTGCCCGTCAAGTTCGAAGCGGACGTCGCGTTCGGCAAGGTGTACGGCACGCTCGTCGCCATGGACACCGGCAGCGCCAGCCGGGGGTTGGTGAAAAGCCGCTGAAGTCTGGGGAACCACCAAGTCACGAAAAGGCAGAGGCGCGAATAGACTCCATTTGCGCCTCTGCCTTTTAGTGAAACGCTTTTTTGTGTCTGCCTTTTCGTGACTTGGTGGTTCCCCAGACTTCAGCAGTTGTTCCCCGCCCGCTCCTGCGGTAACCTTCCTCGGTATGAAGGTTCGAAAGGCAGTCATCACCGCCGCGGGGAAGAACCAACGGAGTCTCCCTCTCCAGACGCTCATTGACAGCGACGGCATCCAGAAGTCAGCCCTCCGTATCATCGTCGAAGAAGCCCTGAGCGCGGGTGTCGAAGCGATCTGTGTTGTCGTCAGTCCGGGGGACGAGGAATCCTACCGGGAGGCCGCGGGCGACCTGAGAAACTGGCTCCATTTTGTGGAGCAGCCGGCACCGAAAGGCTACGCCAACGCGATTGCCTGCGCCCGGGAGTTCACGGCCCACGAGCCTTTTCTGCACCTGGTCGGCGATCACCTCTACTGGAGTGCCGGGCCGACCCGCTGCGCCCGCCAGTTGACCGAAACAGCAGCCGCCGAATCGTGCACTGTTTCCGCCGTGCAGGCCACCCGGGAGAGCATGCTTCCCTATTACGGAACAGTCGGAGGCCGCCGAGTCGCCGGGAAGCCGCGCCTGTACCTGATCGAGAACGTGATCGAGAAACCGACTCCGACCGAAGCCGAGCAGCGACTTCTGGTTCCCGGCCTGCGGAGCGGTCATTACCTTTGCTTTTTCGGAATGCATGTCCTGACACCGGCCGTGATGAACCTGCTCGAAGATGGCTCCAGCCTGTCTTCCGCCCTCGCAATGCTCGCCGGCAAAGAGAGGTGTCTCGCTGCCGAGATCGAGGGACTACGCTATGACATTGGCGTGAAGTACGGGCTGCTGACAGCTCAGTTAGCACTCGCTCTCGGGGGGAAGGACCGCGAAGGCGTACTGGCGCATCTTGTGGAGTTGCTCGCCTCCCGTGAGTTGAGCCAGGCCGGCGTTGCAGGCCGCGGTGAGGAGGGACAGTGACGCGAGATTTGAAAGGTGGCGTCAGCGGCACGTCCACCCTGGTCGGAATAGTCACGGCATCGGATCCTGCAGTTCGGAACCAGTCTCTGGACGCCTTTTGCCGCAGTTCCTCAGTCCCGGCCCTGCTGGCCGAATGCCAGAGCCTGGAATTGTTCCGCAAGCAGTGTGACAACCTTTACCAGCGGGTCCGGGCGCTGTTTTTTCTCTACGCGATTCACCGGTTCCATCTGCCCGGCAAGCTCAGCCATTTTCGCGGTCCGCTCATCCCTTTTGACGGGTATGCCCACCTGCTAAAACGACGTTTCGAAGAGGCTATCCGTACTTTCCTCGAGACCCAGGCGAGCGGCGGCCCGAGCGAAGGGCTTTCGAGTGCTCTTGCCACGGCCTATCACGACCTCGGCTTTCAGACGCTCGCGGATCAAGTGCGAAGAAGTGTCCGATCCGTTCGCGGAAATCAATGGATGTTCCGTATCGGCCACCCGGCCGATCATCCGCTCCGTATCCGCCGGGAGCTCCTGCCCGACGGGCGCGTCGGTCAGACTTCGGCCGGGCAAGATCGCATCTTGCGCGAACAGACCCCGGTGCGGATGGACCTATCCCACAGCGGCTGGAGCGATATTTTCTTTCTCGGTATGGATTTTCCTGAAGGAGCGAGAGTCCTCAACGTCTCGATCGATCTTTGCGTCCTCGGGCGTGACCCGTCCCCTCTGCCTCCGGTCGAAGCGTACCTTCGCGTCATTGACGAGCCGGTCCTAAAGCTCGCGAGCGTAGATTTGGGGGCTTCGGCGACCGTTGAGAGCCTGGGCGAGGTCTTTGATTTTGCGAAGGACTATCTCGGTCTCCTCAAGGCGGCCCTCATCGCCTCAGGCATCGTTCCCCCGGGAATCGAGGGGGCCGGCCAGAGTCTGGAAGAGTTGCTTTCGCGGGTGGTGGCTCCCGGTTACGGTCTCGAGCTCGTCAGCAACGTGCACAGTATTCCGAAAGGGTCGAGGCTCGCTGTATCGACCAGCCTCCTTGCCTCCCTTATCGCCGTCTGCATGCGGGCCACCGGCCAGGCTTCTTCGCTCTCCGGCCCGTTGAACGAGGAAGAACGCCGCCTGGTCGCAGCGCGGGCGATCCTCGGAGAATGGCTTGCGGGCTCGGGCGGCGGCTGGCAGGACTCCGGCGGCCTCTGGCCGGGAATCAAGCTGATTCAAGGGGCCCTGGCCGAGGAGGGTGACCCGGAGTTCGGAATCAGCCGCGGCCGACTGCTCCCGAATCACACGATCTTCCGACACGACCGCGTTCCGGCCGAGGTGCGCGAGAGCCTGCAAAAGAGCCTGGTTCTCGTGCATGGCGGGATGGCCCAAAACGTCGGCCCGATTCTGGAAATGGTGACCGAGAAGTACCTGTTGCGTTCAGAGGCAGAGTGGGCCGCCAGGCTGCAGGCCGGCGGGATTCTGGACAAGATCCTCGAATGCCTCCAGGCCGGGGACATCCAGGCCCTCGGGGCCGCCACCACTCAAAACTTCTACGGGCCGATTCAAGCCATCATCCCTTGGGCCGACAACCTCTATACCCAGACCCTGATCGGCCGTGCCCGTCAGGAATTCGGCCGCGATTTTTGGGGATTCTGGATGCTCGGAGGAATGTCGGGGGGCGGAATGGGCTTTATCTTTGCTCCCGGCCGGAAAGCAGAAGCTCAGGAGCGGCTGGCGAAACTCATGCAGGAGGCCAAGAAGAAGTTGTCTGGGGCCCTCCCTTTTGCCATGGATCCCGTGGTCTACGATTTCGGAATCAATGAGACCGGGACCTGCGCTCAACTGCTGGAGGGCGAGCAGGCCCTTTTGCCTCAAGGGTATTACGTGATGATGATGCCATCCGTTATGCGGGTGGAGCAGCAGAGCCTGGGCCGCCAGCGACGCCGGGAGCTCGGCCGCCTCGGCTCTGCCTGCCGAACGCGGCCCGAGATGAGCGGGCTTGTGTCGGCGCTGTTTGACCGTCTTCTGCCCGGAGCCGTGGCCGGAGGGTCCGACACCCAGCACCTGGCTGCGTTTCTTCAAGAGTACGGCTTTGATGCAACTCACCATGAGCAGATCCGGGCCGACCTCCGCAGCGGGAGAATTGGACTCGCCCAGAATCGACTGCCGACGAACTCGATTATCGAGGACCCTGCGGCCGAAGACGTGCTCGATGCCACCGCGCCTCTTGAGCGAGAGCTTTTCCAGCACGGAGTCGCATCGCTGGCACGCGGAGAAGTGGCGGTCGTCACGCTGGCCGCTGGCGCAGGCAGCCGCTGGACCCAGGGCACGGGAGTCGTCAAGGCGCTTCACCCATTCTGCAAGCTGACGGGCCGGCATCGGACTTTTCTGGAGACCCACCTGGCGAAAAGCCGGCGGATCAACAGCAAGTACGGCGCCGAACTGCCCCACGTTATTACGACAAGCTACCTGACTCATCGTCCCATACAGGAGTACCTCGCGTACGAGGGGAACTACCGGTACCAGGCGCCTTTGCTCCTGTCTCCCGGCCGCTCGGTCGGACTGCGCCTCGTCCCGACGGCCCGCGATCTGCGGTTCCTCTGGGAAGAAATGCCTCAACAGCTGCTGGACGAGCAGGCCCAGAAGATGCGGGCCAGTTTGCGCACTGCGCTTGTCCGATGGGCCTTGTCCTCCGGTGAGGGGAGTGACTACACCGACAACACCCCGCTGCAGTGCCTTCATCCAGTGGGCCACTGGTACGAGATCCCAAACCTGTTCAAGAACGGAGTACTCCAGAAATTGTTCGCCCTCCGGCCCCGTTTGAAGCACCTGATGATCCACAACATCGACACTGTGGGGGCGGACGTCGACCCCGCGTTGCTCGGCGCGCACCTGGCCAATGCAAGTTGTCTGACCTTCGAGGTAATAACACGGCGAATCGAGGACCGCGGCGGCGGGCTCGCCCGAGTCGGCGGAAGGCTGCGCATGGTCGAAGGGCTCGCCCTGCCGCGCGAAGAGGACGAATTCCGCCTTTCCTACTACAGTTCGAACACCAGTTGGGTGGATGTCGACCAGTTGCTCCTCGCCTTTGGCTTGACCCGCTCCGATCTCGCCGACGAAGCCCGGGTGGCTGATGCCATCCGCACGGTATCCGCGCGAATGCCCACTTACGTCACTCTGAAGGACGTGAAGAAGCGGTGGGGGTACGGGCAGGAGGACGTTTATCCTGTCACTCAGTTTGAAAAACTCTGGGGCGATATGACCGCCATGCCCGAATTGAAATGCGCCTTCCTGCTGGTCCCGCGGTTCCGCGGCCAGCAGCTGAAAGACCAGGCCCAGCTCGACGGCTGGCTGCGTGACGGCTCGGCGGAGTTTGTGGAATCAATTTCCGAGTTTGACCCGGATTGACACGGGCCCGGAGGAAAGGACCTCAAGACCTCAAGGACCCCAAGGACTTGCTGCGTTCTGGTCCTTGAGGTCCTTGAGGTCCTTTCGGGAGACAAAACCATCAGTCCGCTAGATCCGCGAACAGCGGCGTGCTGAGATAGCGCTCACCGAAGGACGGAATCACCACGACCACCAGTTTTCCCGCGTTCTCGGCACGGCATGCCACCTGGACAGCCGCCCAGACGGCGGCGCCAGATGAGATACCGACCAGTAGCCCTTCCTCCTTGGCCATTCTCCTTGCGGTCTGGAAAGCGTCGTCGTTCTTCACGCGGATCACTTCGTCATAGATCTTGGTGTTCAGAACCTGGGGAATGAAACCCGCCCCAATCCCCTGAATCGGGTGCGGGCCTTTCACCCCGCCGGAGAGAACCGGCGAAGCGTCGGGTTCCACGGCCACGCAGCGGAACGAGGGCTTTCGGGACTTGATGACTTCCCCGACCCCGGTGATAGTGCCACCGGTCCCGATTCCCGCGACCAGAATGTCGATCCCGCCGTCCGTGTCACGCCACAACTCTTCGGCGGTAGTCAGGCGATGCACCTCCGGATTCGCGGAGTTCGTGAACTGCTGGGGAACGAAGTATCGAGGGTCTGAGGCCGCTATTTCCTCAACCTTCTTGATGCACCCGGCCATCCCCTCACTCCCAGGGGTCAAGATCAGCTGAGCGCCGTAGGCACGAAGCAGCATTCGCCGCTCCTTGCTCATGGTGTCCGGCATGACCAGCAGGCACTTGTAGCCACGCGCCGCACAGACCATGGCCAGCGCGATCCCGGTGTTCCCACTGGTCGGCTCGATGATGATCGTATCCGGCCTTATCTTGCCGGCCTTTTCAGCCGCCTCAATCATCGACAGGCCAATTCTGTCCTTGACGCTGTGCGCCGGATTATAGAACTCGAGCTTGGCCACGAGTTGAGCGGGCGCCCCCGCCGCAATCCGGCGAATCTTCACGAGCGGGGTATTGCCGATTAACTGGGTGACATCTTCAGCGATTCTCATCGTCGGTTCTCCTTGAAATGCTGCTCATAATACTACAAAAACGATGGGATTAATATGAATTAGACTGAAAGGACTTCAAGGACCTCAACGACCTCAAGGACGAGAGACATACAATCTCCTTGAGGTCTTTGAGGTCCTTGAGGTCCTTTCAGGCCTGGCTGTCCGTTACTGCACAAACGCCCCGCCGGGCAGAAGCAGCTGAATCGGCCAGAGCTCCCGCTGCTGTTCCACGGCTTCAGACCACCTGAAGATCGCTCCGTCGCGCCTCACTTTCAGATCCGGAAGACACTGTCCCGCTGCCCAGGCGACCGTCCCCGCTTCGGGAGTCGCGGCGACCAGTGTCAAATCGTTGAGGCCAAGCTTTTCCCGCGCGAAGCGGGAGGCAATCTCGACGTCTTCAATCATCTGCAGCATGTAGGGCCGGCCGATTAACAGGCTGTTGTAAACGTAGTTCGCCATCACGCTGTTAAGCGGATCGAAGAAATTCGCCTCGCTATCGGCTTTCGCCGCTTCTTCAGGCACCTTGGTTTCGTACCGCATGCGTTCTTCGCCGACGCCTCTGAAATCAAACGAAATCACTTCGTAGCCTTGCTCGATCATCTGGGCCACGGATTGCCAATCTGCCGGGCGAGCCTTGCCCCTTAGATTCAGCCAAAACGCCGCTCGGCGCGGCCCACTTTGAGACTCCCGCCGAACGTGGACGACCGGCATCACCAGCCCGCCGCTGTGACGGAGCAGATACCTCTCAATCACTAAACGGGGGCCGGCACTCTGCCCGGATTTCTCCCATGCGATGGTGTTTTCAACCGGCCGCCCCTTGTGCTCGGCAACCGCCCAGCGATCGATCCCGGGATACTCACTCGTCCGATACTGATCACCGATCGGGAGCGCCGCAACCGGCTTTTCTTTTATGATATCGCGAACGAGCCGCGTCATTGGAACAGCGTCCGTAAACTCCGTCGACACCTGCCCCGACTTCGTGCAGACTAACTGCTTGTCGTCCAATGGCTCGAAGCCCTCCAGCTCAGGCTTCACCGGAAGTTTGTTGAAAACATCGAGGAACTGAAAAGCGACGGCCAGGTTCTCAGGAGAGAACTGATGCCGGTGATACCCCTCCACCAGCGAAATCGACTCCCCCTTTCCAAAGTATTTATAGAGGCCGGAGACCTCGTGGAAGGTCTTGCGGGTTCCTTCAATCGGGAAGAAATCGAGTACGGCGGCCGCCAGTATGAGTGGCCGGGGGAAGATCAGGACCAGCAGGCCGGAATGATCGATTCCGTCGGCAACCATTCGAGAGATGTCCTGTTCCGGGTCACTGTCGGGATCGGCAAAGGTGCGATTCGCCATCCGCATGGGGAGGCTGCTGATGTAGCAGGAAGGCACGGCCACTTTGATGCGACTGTCGAGGGCGGCGATGTGGGCCGCCTGGAAGCCTCCGCCGCTCGTTCCCGTGATCGAGATTCTTTCCGGGTCGACGTCAGGGCGGGTCAACACGTAATCGAGCGCTCGAATACCATCCCAGACTTCCCAGCGCGCGAGATTGGCTCCCGCCAGATAGGCCAGGTTACCGAGAATGGCGTGTTCTCCGCAAACGAGGTTGTATCTCGACCGGGCATTAGCGGCATCCCAAAACTGGCTCCGCTCCCCTTGCCCGACCGGGTCCCAGCTGATCGCAACATAGCCGCGCTTGGCCAGGCGCTGGCAAATGTACTGGTAATGGATTTTGCCGTTCGTTGAATGGCCGCAGGGGACGAGAACCGCCGGCAGCGGGCCGGTCTTGCCCTCGGGTATCCAGACGAGGGCCGTGACGTAGAAGTGAGGAAGGCTCTCGAAGATCACTTTCTCAATCCGGTAGCCCGACTGCTTGATCGTGCCGACGACCCGTGCATTCAGAGGCGTTTTCGTTTCAGGCAACCCGCCCATGTTCTTGAGCAGGCTCGCGCGCAGTTCCTGCTGGAGGCGCGAGAGGTCCTGCTCGCCCCGAACGGCCCTGATGCGCTCGAGGCGACGATCGTCCTGTTGCCAGGCCTTACGAAGAAGGTAGTGTAGGAACGGCGTGATGGCCGGTCCCTCTTTGACCGGGATCTGGAGCACGGTCAGGTCTTTCTCTGTCGGTGTCCAGGTCTGAGCGTTGATCCAAGGTGTGAGGACGAGAAGCATAGCCAGGAAAGCCAGATTATTCTGCACAAGAGCCTCCGCTACTCCAGGTAACCCAATCCCTTCAGCCGTTCTTTGATCGCCTCGTCATCGGGCTGGGGCTTTTCCTCCGACTGGCGCAAAGCTTTCTCCAGAGTGTGGGTCACATACTCCTCTACTGAACTGTACCCCTCGCGCTCGGCCTGCCGGCGGCACCTGGCCAGCAGGTCGGGGTCGATCTTTATCTTCGATCCAAACATGGTTGCTCCATCGAACAGGTCAGAAAACCGCTCTTCCCTTCATCTTCGCATCTTTTTCCACGCCAAACTCTTTGAGGATGGTCGGGGCGAGGTCAATCAATCCGGGCGTTGGGGCCGTGATGGACCGGTTGACAAAGAGGATGCCGGGGACCAGGTCCGGGTCCATGAGATGATCGCCGCTCCACTCATCGGTGTTGTCCTCGAGCAGCTGCGCCGAGAAAAGCCCAAGCACGCTTTCCCACGAAGCCCGGTACCCCCGGTTGTAGCAGACGACCAGATCCGGCCCTCTTGAGACTGCGTCCCCGGTATAGACCCGATCCGAGCGAAGGGCCCGTGTAATCACCTGCTTCCCGGAAACCGGATCGCGGACCTCTATCAGTTTCCTCTGAAGTTCCTCGAGCAATCGGTCCCTCTCTGCGAGGGGAAGCCAACCGTTCTTTTCCCTCCCCTTCAGATTCAGGTACAGGCCGGTAAAACCTAAGCCGTAGGCCCGCGTCCGGGGCCAGTCAAAAGGGGCCAGGTATGTCGTGCTCGCCCCCGGCTGGCGTCCCGCGTATCCCTCCTTCTCGAGCCAGTTGTTCAGACTGAAGGCCCGAGAGAAGCCCGCAAACCCATGGTCGGAGAGTGCGATGACCAGTGTCTGAGGATCGACACGGGATGCCGCGTAACCGAGCAACTGATCCATGTCGCGGTACACGGCTTCAATAGCGTCATCCGTGGAACCCGGGGAATCCGACTCCATCTCCCGCCAGAACATGTGCTGAATCTGATCGGCCCGGCCGCTGTAGAAGAACAGGACTCCCGACTTGAAGTTCTTCAAGTGATAGTCGAGAAGACGTAACTCCTCATCCCTGAGCAGCCGCGACTGGGCCAGAAACTCCTCTTGATTCAGTATTCCGGCCGAGAGGGACTTGGTATCTTCGGGAATGCCGAGTGTCGAGAAGTAACCGACGTGATCGTAAAGCTGCCGGGCATAGCCGGACGGTTGAGTAATCGGCAGGATGGCATCGGAGGGATCAACGTTGACCGGGCTGACATAGAGTTTGAAGTCAGGCCGAATCTCCTTGAGATAGAAGCGGACGATGCCGTTTGCAGAAGCTGCCCCGAGGGGCATCATTTCAAACCTGACCGGCACCCACTGACTCCACTCTCCCGGTTTAAGCAGGAGCTGGCGTTCCTGGATCGTCACTTTCGCGACCGGGTGATCGGGATCGATCAGGACTGCAAAGGGAACCGTCAGCTGAGGCTGCCCGCGCCGGAGGGAGTTGGGTGGGCCGGGGAGCTCGGCATCAACCCGATCCAGTTTCACCTTCACATAAAAGACACGGCCACCGGATACGTCTCCGTAGCTGCCGGCCGGCTCATCGGTGTAGAAGGAGAAGGTACCGTAAGTCCCTTCGAGGTCGGGCGTGCCCATCCCGGATAGCTGTTTGGCAGGGGAGTCGGTCGGCGGATAGTTGGCAGGGATGCGAACGATCGTGCAAGGGATGTCGTGATCCTCCAGGAATTCCCAGAATGCCCGGCCTTGCCGGTTGAGCCTGATTTCGCCGGGCCAAAGAGGAATCTGCCACCGCCCGAGAGGCAGTGACCAGCCGGCAACCTCGGTGGTTGTCGTCGAAAGGTACGGAACCATGGTGCCGGGATCCCGATGGATGAAATCAAAGATCCCGTGACCACCCGCGTCCAGCCCGGTTATGAACGTCGACCAGGCAACCGGGCTCTCGGCTGGAATGCTGGTGGCGAGGGGCGAAAAACTACCGGATTGGCGCAGTCTTGCGAAATTGGGCAGTTTGCCGGCATCCATCAACCGGGTGGCGACTTGGGGATCCAAGCCATCGAGCCCGAGAATCAGTACCTTCTTGGCCGGAGGATTGGAGCCGCAGGCGGCGAGGAGAAGCAGGAGACAGATGCAAGGGACACAAGCGACACGAGGGACAGAAGGGACAGAAGCGTCCCTTGTGTCCTTTGTGTCCCTTCTGTCCCTGGGAATCCTAGACAAGCCTTTTCCCTTTCATGTACGAAGGAACCGCAACTCCGAACAGCCGCAGCACCGTCGGGGCCAGGTCCTTGATGTCCGGCTTTCCTTCCTTCAACGGCCGGTTCGCGAACAGCACTCCGGGCACCATCTCCGGATCCATGCAGTGATCGCCGCTCCACGGTTTTTGGTTGTCCTCAAAGACTTCACTCGTCACTTGGCCGGTGGCGCACTCCCAGGAACTGCGAAAGCCGCGGTTATAGCAGACCAGCAGGTCCGGCCCTTCGGCCGCATAGGGACCGGGGAAAGAGCCCTCAGTATCGAGAACCCGGGTGATCGCGGTCTCAGCAGTCCGAGGGTCCCGGAGCCCTCCCAGCCTTCCGGCCAACTCGGCTTTAAGCGCCTTGAGCTCGCCATCCTGGTCCACGGTACCCCTGGCTTCCCTCCCCTTCCGGTTAATGAAGATCCCGGCCAGGCCCAGCGAATAGGCGCGAGTCCGGTCCCAATCGACATCGCCGAACCATTCTCGGCCGGTGGTCTTCTCGTCTTTCAGGACCAGGTATCCGTTTTGAGACAACCAGGTGTTCAGGTTTACGCCCCTTCGGAAAGCTGAGAAGCCATGGTCGGACATGACGAACAGAGCATCGTCCTCACCGAGCTCCTGCAACGTCCTGCCGATCATCGCATCCATTCGGACATAAAGATCCTCGATCACTCCCTGGTGATTGGGTGAAGTGAAAAACATGTGCTGAATCCTGTCGGTAACGTCAAAGACGCAGGCGCACAGACCCCGAGTTGTTCTTCTGAGCGCACTGAAAAACTGTCTTTCCCTTTCATCGTGGTAGAGATAGGCCTGATCTAAGAAACCCTTGTCATCCAGGAACCCCTCGTTCAAGGCTGACGTGTCCTCGGCCAGGCCGAGCGTCGCGAACGACCCGAGCAGCTTTGAGAGGTAGACCGAATAGACCAGAGGATGGGATACGGGCAAAGCCGGTTTCGCCGGATCGATCTGAAGCGGGGTCACGTAAAGCTCGAAATGGGGATTCAGGCTCTTTACGTAGAAACGGCAGATGCCGCGAACCCGGAATCCCAAACCAGCAGGGAAGACGACCTGTACCCAGGGAGAGTAGGTTTCAGGGACGACTTCGACGCGCCGACCGGAAACCTCGATCACCACTTTCCCGGCCCCCTTCCGCTCATTGATCCGGATCGTGAGCGGAGCTCGCAAAGGCTGGCTACCACTCCGAAGGGGATTGTCCGGCCCATAGATCTCGGCCTTGATCAGCCCCGCGTGATTCTCAACCAGGTATTTGGTGCCCGCGCTCGCTTCACGCTTATCGTCGGGATTCGTGGTGTAAAAAGCGAAGCTGCCCTGAGTCCCCTTGAGGTCCGGAACGCACATCCCCGCCAGAAGCACTCCATTGAACTTCTCCACGGGGAAGGTGATCGGCACTCGAATGACGCTGGAAAAGATGCCTTTCTCGCCGAGAACGCTCCAGAACGTCCGGCTGCGCCGATAGCCGATAATCCTGGCTTTGCCGGCGGGCAAGACCCAAGAACCGAGCGAAAAGGTCCGCCTTGGACCCATCACCTGGGCGGAAGACAGCATTGGGAGGTAGGTGCCAGGGTCACGGGTAATGAAGTCGAAAATGTTATGGTGCGAGGCGTCGACTCCGGTCATGAAGGAGGACCAGGCGACCGGCGAGATGGCGGGGAAGCTGGTGGCCAGCGGGGCAAATCCTCCCCGATCCTTCAGTCGCCGGAAATTGGGAAGTTTTCCTTCCGCCATGAATTTTTCCGCGAGCTGAGGATCCATGCCGTCGAGGCCCACGATCACGACTCTCCGAACCTCTCCAGTCGGAGCACGGCCCGCGTAAAACGCGCGGACCAGTGCGCGAATCGGGGAAGAAATCAGATAGAAAAGACCGAGGAAGAATGCGGCCAGGAGTGTGAAGAAGGACGAAATGAAGGCGAAGCCCGCACCGGGGCCGACGTAGGCGTGGGCCTGGGAGGGCCACAAGAGCTGGAGGCCAACGAGGCAAAGCACCGAGACAAAGGTGTGCCGGCGCCTCATCGCTGCTCCTTCGCCACCGGCATGCCCAGTGCTTCCGCCGCTCGAACGGTTTCGGCGCTTTGCAGCCGGTTGTAGGTCTCAAGCGCTGCCTGGGCCTTGGCGTCATTGCCCGCACGTTTGTAGGCAATGGAGAGCTGATAGTAGGCCTTCGGATAACCGGGCTCCTGCGCGATCGCCTTTTCGAAGCTCCGAATCGCCTGCTCGTTCTGGCCCTGCCGGGTTTGAAGTAACCCGCTCACCACATGACTCTCAAACCAGTCGGGGTTCAGCGCGAGCGATTTTGCAAGCCTCTGCTGGCACTGCTCGTCTTCGCCCTCGAGGTAGCTCAGGTATGCGAGCTTGGTCAGGGCCTTGAAGGAGCGCGGGTTTTGCTTCAATTCCGCCTGGAAGTAAGCCCCGGCCTCCGCGACCTGCTTGAGTTCGATCAGTGTTGCGCCCAGGTAGTAGTTCACTTCGGGGGTCGGCGGTGTCTGGACGAGCAGCTGTTCAAACCCTTGTTTCGCCTTCTGGAAATCCGCGATCCCGTAATGGCAAAGGGCGGCACGAAAAGCGTACAGCCTCTCGTTCGGGTAATGCTTCAAATAAACCTCGTAAGATTCCGCAGCCCGCCGATATTCCTGAAGCTGGAAAAGGGCGTCGGCCAGCAAAGCGGTCTGACGGCTGGACGGGGGAGGAAAGGCGTTCTGCTGCGCTTTCTCGAAAAGACCCAAGGCCTCTGCCTTCTGCCCGGAATTGGCCGCGATCAGCCCGCCCAGGAACTGCACCTCGGCCTGGAGGCGGCGAGACTGCTCAGTCAATTCTGCCTGTGCCGGGCCTAGCTGGCCGTAGTGGACCAGCGTGTAAATCACGTTGAAACCGAAGCGTGGATCCTGCTCGAGCCTCGATTTCAGCGAAGACACAAGCTGCGCAGCCCGGTCGTACTTGCCGGTCAGCAGGTATGAGTTGAGCAGTTTCAGCGGAAGGTCCGGATGGCCCGGAAAGCGCGGTAGGGCGGCCTCGAGATGCCGCTGGGCTTCGGCGCTGTCATTCGCCTGTTCGTAGAGGAACAAACCGAGATACAAGGTAACGTCCGGCTGCCCGGGCGCTGCCTTCTCCGCCTGACGCATCCGCTCGATGGCCGTATCCAGCTTACCCGCCCGGAAGGCGTCGACGGCAGAATTGAAAAGCTGCGCCGCCTGCGGGGTTAAGGCCGGGCGATCCTGGGCGAAGAGGGGGGAGAGGAGGAGGACGAGCAGGAAACAGACCCGTGCACAGGGCCGCACCGGTTCCCCCTGGGAGTGCAGGCGTCTCGCCTGCGCACGGGGACGGGGCGTCCCCGCCCCGTCCGAGCCGTTAACACAATTCATATTGCCGCCGCCTCGGACGGGGCGGGGACGCCCCTTTCCCCAGCGCAGGCGAGACGCCTGCACTCCCAGGGGGAACCCGCGCCCCGCCTGCGGCCATGACACCCACTTCATACCCCTACTCTCCCTCCACGACAGTCAGCACCTGCCCCGCCCGCACGTTCGCCAGCTTCTGCACAACTCCACTCGGCCACCGAATCTCGAGCGTACTGACTTGCGCTTCTTTCCCCAGCCCCAGATGGACGCGTTTATCGCTCGCCGAATATATCCCGTTGGCCGTCGTGACATGCTCATATACTGACCGGCCCGAGGGCAAGACGGCCTTGATCTTCGCCCCGATGCCGTCCCGGTTGCTTTTTCGGCCTTCGAGCCGCAAAAGCAGCCAATGATTCAACAGCTGGCTCTTGACCCGGAAAAACAGCGGAACATCGTTCAGCCGGTTCACGACCGCTTCGAGTCTGCCATCATTGTCAAAATCACCGACCGCGAGCCCTCGATTGGCTCCCGCCTTTTGGAAGTCAGGCCCCAGGCTCGACGACCAGTCCTCGAACTTCCCGTTCCCGGTATTGTGAAAGAAGAAGCACGGCTCGCGGTACCTGGCCCGCGGATTGTACAGCTCGGAATTATCCAGGACATGGGACCCGAGGGCCAGGACGTCTTTCCATCCGTCGTTATCCCAGTCCATGAATTTGTTGCTCCACCCGCTGCGGGTGGCAGAGAAAACGGCAATCCTGGAAGGGTAGGCGGTGTCCTGAAAAAGGCCGTTGCCGAGATTGCGGAAGAGCCCGAAGCACTCCGTCACCAGGTCGGTGTAGAAGATGTCCGGGAAGCCGTCATTGTCGTAATCGTTCATGTCGCACCCCATTCCCGACACAAACGTCCCGGCTTCATTGGCATAGACCCCCGCGACGAGGGCGACTTCCTCAAATCGGCCTCCCCGGTTCTTGAACAGGAAATTGGCCGCTCGGTCGTTGGTGATGAAAAGGTCCATCCATCCATCGTTGTCGTAGTCAGCCGTAACAACCCCCATCCCCTTGCCGGCGTGGCCTGCTATGCCGGCCGTTTCCGAGACATCGGTAAACGTGCCGTCATGATTGTTCCGGAACAGGGCGTTCGGGAGCGGCTTGAACTCGTCCGGCCGGCAGTAACTTCGCCAGCTCGGTTTGCGAATGCCGCAGTGATAGTCGGCGTGCTCCTTAAAGGTCCAGTGGAAGTAATGCGTGACGAAGAGATCCAGCCAGCCATCGTTATCAAAGTCCAGCCAGCAGGCACTCGCTTTGAAAGGGTGCTGCGGCATGGCCACCCCCGCAGTCTCCGTCACGTTTTTGAACGTCCCGTTCCCCTGATTTCGATAAAGAACATTGTTGCCGTAGTTGCTGACAAAAACATCCACGAACCCATCGTTGTCGAAATCTGCGATCGCGACCCCCTGCGGGTACCCGACAACATCGTGGCCATCGAGTCCCGAGGCGGCCGTGACGTCCGTAAATGCCAGATTTCCGTCATTCCGGAACAGGCGATTAAACGAATCAGCGTTGGTTTTCCGGTGTTCCGGGGATGGGGCACCATTGAGAAACAGAAGGTCCAGTAGGCCGTCATTATTAAAATCGAGGGCGGCCACACCGCCGCCCATAGTTTCGAACGGGTACTTGGCCGGGGTGGCAAAGTTGTTCTGGCGGAAGCGGAGTTCTGCTCGCGGAGCCAAATCTTCGACCTGGAAGGACGAGGACGCGGCGAAAAGGCTGAGATAGACCCAAAGAAGCAGCATTTTCCTCCGGCTCAGAGCACCAGCCCAAAAGGACGTTTTAGCAGGAACGCAAAAACGAGCGAGAACACCAGGAAGCCGACCACCCAGTTGACGGCCCAGCCACGAACCACGATCTCCGCCTCGGGATAATCGACCTCGATTCTTTCAACGCCGGACGTCGGGGGCAGCGGCACCTCCTGGCTGTTTTCAAACACGGCCAGCCAGCCTCCGTCTGACAGGCTCCGGGCGACAGGGGCAATCCGCTCCCGGCTGACACGCACCAGCTTCTTCAGACGGTTCGTCCCCTCGCGATCCAGTAAAAATTCAAGCTGGTATTCACCGGGAGCGAGCGCACGGACCCGCCAATCCGCCCGGTTCTCACTGAGGGTTCGGAGGGCCGGCGTTTCGACCTCCAAGCCTTCGTTACCCGCGAGGTGAATGTCGCGAAGCAAGTTACCCTCTTCCGGCTTCACAAAAATCGAGACAATCGCCGCTTCCCCGACGCGCAAAGGCCGGGAGGAAAACCACGGTTCCAACGAGACAAGGAACCACGCCAGGACGGGAAGAGTCACGAGCAGGGGCGTCACCAGATGTGTCAGATAGAGCAGGTTGTAGCGCAGAATCTGCTTCTCGGCCGACCAGATGACCGACACGTCGTGGCGAAAGAGCTTCAATTCCAGAAAATGCGCATGGATGCGGTCTTTAACTTCGCGCAGGGCGGTCTGATCGGAGACCCAACGAAATGCCAAAAGCAGAATTACGCTGGCGAGCAGCGAGACGAGAGCCAACGAAAACAGTGGATGCACATCGCCGAAGGGCGAGAGAATCCAGTCAAAGGGTCTGGCCAGAATTCGCTGCAATTGCCACACCGGCATCATTTTTCCATTTGGGGGACGAGTTGATCAACCCTGGCGGGAATTAACCATAAAGTGTTATCCACGAATTACACGGCGCGGCGTAGGCCGCAACCAAAAGCCTGCCCGATGAAGAAGAAAGACAGAATGTCGAATATCGAATATCGAATGTCGAATGTCGAAGTGAGGAAGAAATGATCATTGGATCTTCCGTTTCGCCGTCTTGATGC
>RPQK01000016.1 GCA_003819755.1 Acidobacteriota bacterium
CGCTGAACGCTGAACGGTGAACGGTGAAACGGTGAACGCTGAACGGTGAACGCCGAACGGTGAACGCTGAAACGGTGAACGCTGAACGGTGAACATTTCAATGGATCTCTCCCTGGATTGCTGCTAATTTCTCACCTTCAAGGAGGAATTATCCATGCGCCGTTTTTGCGGGTCTGCCTGTCTGGTTGCCGTCGGGCTGGTCCTTGTAGCTCTGGCTCCTGCGCCGCAGGAGTCGGTTGATCTTGACGTTCTCACCCGAATCCGGGATGAGGGCTTCAACCGTTCCGAAGTGATGGAAACTGCCGGCTACCTGTGTGATGTCATAGGGCCGAGACTCACGGGGTCACCGGCCTACAAGAAAGCCCACGAATGGACCAGGCAGCAACTGGAAAGCTGGGGAATCAAGAACGCTCACCTCGAAAGCTGGGACTTTGGGAAGGGCTGGTCGGTCGAGCACGTCTCGGTGCACATGACTCAGCCGACCACGACTCCCCTGTTGGCTGTCCCTCTTGGGTGGAGTGCCGGAACGAACGGCGCCGTCCGGGGCAAGGTGATCAAGGCCAAACTGGAATCGGAGCAGGATCTGGCCGCCTTCAAAGGAAAAGTGACGGGTGCCATCCTGATGATGGGGGAAGTGCCTGACTTGAAGGTTCACGAGAAGGCCGATCTGGATCGGTACACCCGGGAAGAGCTGGAGGAGCTGAGCCAGTTCCAGGCGGCCGGAGGCCGGCGCCGGGGGCCGGGTGACCCCCAGGAATTTGCCAGAAGGCGCCAGTTCACGCAGGCTCTCAACAAGTTCTTCGCCGATGAGAAGCCGCTGGCGCTGATTGCCGCCGGGGGAAGGGATGGAGGAACGGTCCAGCTGATCCGCGGTCCCCAGAGAGCCGGAGAGGCATCGGCAACACCGTACCTGGTGATGGCTGCCGAGCATTTCACGCGCATAGCCCGCCTGCTCGACCGGAACGTCGCGGTCGAGCTTGAGCTCGATGTTCGTGTGAAGTTTACCGAGCAGGAGGAAAAAGGCTATAACACGATTGCGGAGATACCCGGCACCGATCTGGGGGAACAGGTCGTTCTGGTGGGCGGACACCTGGATTCATGGCACGCAGGTACGGGAGCGACGGATGATGCTTCCGGAGTGTCGGTGGCCATGGAGGCGGTTCGTATTCTGAACGCGCTTCAGATCAAGCCCCGTCGCACTATTCGAGTCGGCCTGTGGGGAGGCGAAGAGCAAGGATTTCTCGGTTCACGTGCCTACGTGAACCAGCACCTGGCTTCCCGCGCAGAACCGACCGACCCCGAGTCGAGGAACCTGCCCGACTTCATGAGGCGGGACCGGGGAGAACTGCAGTTGAAGCCGGACCACTCCAAGTTTTCGGTCTACTTTAACCTGGACAACGGGACCGGCAAGATCAGGGGAATTTACCTGCAGGGAAACGCAGCCTTGCAGCCGATTTTTGAAGCCTGGCTCAAGCCGATCCACGACCTCGGGGCCACCACGGCCACGATGCGCAATACGAGCGGGACCGATCACCTTCCGTTCGATTCCGTCGGTTTGCCCGGATTTCAGTTCATTCAGGACGAAGTCGAGTACTCGAGCCGCACCTGGCATACAAACATGGATGTCTATGATCGGCTGCAGCGCGAGGATCTTATTCAGGCGTCGGTTGTGATGGCTTGGTTTGCCTACAACGCGGCAATGCGCGATGAGCTCCTTCCGCGAAAGCCGATGCCGCCACAAAGACCAGAACGACGACCGCCAACCGACTAGAAAAGGGAAAAAGGACCTCAAGGACCCCAAAGACCTCAAGGACAGACTCGTTCTTAGTCCTTGAGGTCTTTGAGGTCCTTGGAGAAGTTGATGGCCGTGCAGTTGACCCTCGAACCAGTCGGCCGATGATGATGCCTTCATATCACTCCTCTTTCTTGCTCTGATCTTCATCAAATGGGTAAACTCATTCGTTATCAGAGGAGTACGTTCGAATGTCATGCTTTACCCGATCCTTGGCGGTCTTACTCCACCTATCGCTGGCGCCTCTTTTGATGGCGGACATAATCATTGAAAATCCCGAGATGCGCCTGATCATCGGCGACAATGCCCGGGCGGTCAGCTTGATCCACAAGCCGAGCGCTGAGGAGTTGCTGGCGCCAGGGGCCCCGGAACCGGTCTTCACGTTGACGCAATATCGCCCTTACGACAACGAGATCCAGCTCGCCTATCCGGCACGGCAGATCACCTACCCGGCCAAGTCCGTGGTCCAGCAGGGCAACCGGCTCCTGGTGCGGTTCGAAATCGTAAATTACGAGGCCGCGATAGTTGTCAAGGCGACCGACCAGTACCTGGGGTTCCAATTCGACGGTCTGACTCACCTGACGCACCCGGACAAGAGGATCCCGAAAGCCGATGAAGCGCTCTTCCTGCAGTTGCCGATTCGTCAGCGCAAAAACTTTGGTGATTGGCTCAATGTCATGTGGGACGACAAGGTGGCGGTCAATCTCCTCGGCACCGATCCTTATGCGAAAATCGACTCCGAGCCCCGACAAGGCTACCGGTTGCTTAAGGCGACAGCCGTTGATAAGGTCCGTACTGTCGGGGCCGGGGCCGCGCTCATCGTGACCACAACGAAGGAGCTCTTTGATCGCATCGACAAGGTCGAAAACGATTTCGACTTGCCGCGCGGTGCGGCGAGCCGCCGGACATCCGAATACAAGTTCTCGTACTTCTGGACCGGTGATATCACGCCGGAAAATGCTGATAGACAGATTGAATTCGCTCGGCGGGGCGGGTTCCGCACGATGGTCATCTACTATCTTGCCTTTGCCCGCTCGGCTGGTCACTTCCCGTGGCGCGAGGAGTATCCCAACGGCATCCAGGACTTGAAGAAGGTGGTCGACAAGGTGAAGGCCGCCGGCCTGGTCCCCGGTCTGCATTTTCACTACAACAAGGCCCACCGGCACGATCCGTACGTCACTCCGAGGCCAGACCCACGGCTTAACCTTGCCCGTCTGTTCACCTTAAAGGCGCCGCTCGATGCCCAATCGACAATTATCGAGGTTGAGGAGGACCCGAGCGGCTGTCCGGCCAGGGAAGACTGGCGGTTATTGAAAGTTGGCAATGAGATCATCTCCTACCGGGAATATACAACCACCCGTCCCTACCGGTTCCTTGGTTGCCAAAGGGCGCAGCTCGGCACGTCCAGCTCGGCCCAGGAGCAGGGCCTGAAGTTCGGCCTGCTTGACGTCGATGAGTGGCCTGTTTTCATCCGTTTTGATCAGCGAACCAGCATTCAGGAAGAGGCTGCTGCCCGGTTAGGTTCGATTTACACCGGAGCCGGCTTCCGCTTCGCCTACTTCGATGGCGCCGAGGATGTGCATGAACCGTACTGGTTCATGGTCTCCTGGCCCCAGTGGCTGGTCTATCGCCAGCTTCAGCCGAGACCACTGTTCGCCGAGGGGGCCTGCAAGGCACATTTTAGCTGGCACATCCTGAGCCGTGGAAACGCGTTCGACAATTTTGCTCCGGACGTCATTAAAGAGCGAACGCGGCAGTATCCCGCAGACGAGGCGCCCCGGATCGCCGCCGACTTCACCGGCATGGACTTTGGCTGGATCGCCTATCCGCCCCCGAGCGCCGAATCGACGGGAATGCAGCCCGACATGTTTGAGTACGTGACCAGCCGGGCCGCTGCCTGGGATTGCCCGGTCTCCGTCCAGTTTTCACTGGAAAAACTGGAGCAACACCCGAGAACCGCCGACAATCTCGAAGTGCTGCGGCGATGGGAGGACGTGAGAGCGCGAAACTGGCTGACTGCGGAACAGAAGGCCGAGATCAGAAGCAAGCTCGAACAGGAGCACATTCTGCTCATTAACGAGCGCAAGGATTTCGAGCTGGCCCCCTACCAGGAAGTCCCGAATCCACCGGGAGGGATGCTCCAGGTGCGGGCTTTTTCCTTCGAGCGGGCGGGTAAGTCCTATATCGTCTACTGGCACGTGTCGGGGGAAGGATTGCTTGAGCTGCCCATCGCGGCAGGCGATGCGGGCCTGCTCGAGGAACTGGGCCAGCCCGGAAAGCCGGTCGCCGGCGGGCAAAGCCTCAAGGTGCCGGTCGGGAAGCGACGCTACCTGGAATCGAGTCGATTAAGCCGCGAGGCACTGGTGAAGGCTTTTCAGGCAGGGAAGCTGGTGAAGCCGTAACAGAAAAGGACCCCAAGGACCCCAAGGACCTCAAGGACAAGAAAGTAGCGTGTCCTTGGGGTCCTTGGGGTCCTTGAAGTCCTTTCAGTTACCCTCTGGCCCCGCTCACCGCTTCGTGTCGCCTGATCAGACTCAGGTTGCGCACGTAAACGATGGAATTGAAAAGATAACCGGCTATATATACCGGCTGCTTCACGTAAAAGCCATAGGCGAGAAGCAGCAGACTCCCGACCATGCTGAGGTACCAGAAAGAAACAGGGATGACGCTTTTCTTCTGCCTCTCGGACGCGACCCACTGAACTATAAACCGCGAACTGAAGACGATCTGCCCTCCCCATCCAACCAGCGCCCAAGGGTCCTTCATCTGAATGTAAAGCTCGTGAAAGTAGTGCAGCAATGAATCCATTATCCAATCTCCTGACCGCCCATCATTTTCAACCAGTTACGGATTTCCGACCAATAGCAGTTCCTGCCGATTCGTCGGATAATAATAGAACATGTTAAACAACGAACTCGAACAGACTCTCGTCCTTATCAAGCCCGATGCGCTCAAAAACTCCTTGACCGGTTACGTGCTGTCCCAGCTTTCCGAGGTCCACACCGGTCTGCGGTTTGCCGGCACCAAGGTGATCCAGGTGAACCGAATGTTGGCCGAGGAGCATTATGCCGAGCACCGCGGGAAGGCGTTTTTCCCCGCCTTGCTCGAATACATAATGGGCAAAATCCATTACCCCTCGGAGCCCCACAAACAACGAGTCATCGCGATCGTTTATCAGGGGCCGGATGCCGTGAAGAAAGTCCGTGAGCTGTGTGGCCCGACCAACCCTCACATCGCCAGAGAGCAGAAACCGGGCTGTATCCGTTCCCTCGGCACAGTTGTCTCGCTGAAGAATGAACGCGGAGAGCCAATCGGGGATCGGATGGACAATCTGATCCATGCGTCGGCCACGCCGGAAGAAGCGGAACGTGAGATAAAGCTTTGGTTCAAGCCTAATGATATTCCGCCCTTCATGCGTGCGTTTGCGACCGAGGAGAGCCAGGAAATGTTCTACCTCAAGGACCAGAAGCTCTCCCGCAGACACCAGACAGGGAGCATTTGCATCCTGGCCCCGGGTGACATAGCCTGGCAGTCCGATCTCCAGGCGCTCAGGTTGCTCGTTGAAGGGTCAGCTTCACAGGTACCGCTGGGGACGCTCGTCGCGAAGTATCTGACGAATGAAACGCCTGAGAGAGGGTAGTTGACCGGTGGGGCCTCCGTGCTTTTAGAGCCGGGATGGTAGAATGGAGGAAACCCCAGAGAATGAATCCGGTCTTCTATGCTTTTGAATCGAAAAGACTTCTTCCGTGTTTCGGCTCTCGGTCTGTCTATGTTGTCGGCCTGCCGTACGAGGCGCGACTTCCACGCCGGCGACGAGTGGAGCCGACTCCGCCAGGATTTTGACCTTTCCCCCGACTACACACACCTTGCCTGTCTCCTCATGGCCTCTCATCCCCGTCCAGTCCGTGAGGCTATCGAGGAGTTCAGGCGTGAGTTGGACAAGAACCCGGCCCTCTTTCTCGAGGACAACAACCAAAGCCTGCTCATGGACGTCCGTCATGCGGCCGCCGACTACCTTGGTGCTCAACCTGAGGAGATCGCGCTGACGGACAGCACCACGATGGGGCTGGGTATTGTCTACAACGGGGTGAAGATCGATCGCGGCGACGAGATTCTGACGACCGAACACGATTACTATGCAACGCTGGAGGCGGTGCGGTTCAAATCAATACGGACCGGCGCTCGCGTCCGCAGGATCCGACTCTACGAGGATGTGCAATCGGTATGCGAGGAAGAAATCCTCACCAACCTCAGAAAGGCCATCCGACCGGAAACCAAGCTGATTGCGATGACTTGGGTCCACTCAAGTACCGGTCTGAAGATCCCGGCTGCGGGCATCGGCCAGATAGTCACCGAAGTAAACGCCGGCCGGCCGGAGAAGCGCCGCCTCATGCTTGCCGTTGACGGCGTTCATGCCCTTGGCGTCGAGGACTTCACGGTCGGTGATTTGAACTGCGATTTTTTCATGGCCGGAACGCACAAGTGGTTGTTTGGTCCCCGAGGGACAGGGGTCGTGTGGGGAAATCCGCGGTCGCACTCGGAGATCATCGCCACCATTCCCACCTTCACCTCTCGGCAGGGCTGGGGAGGCTGGATGACTCCGGGGGGATTCCACTCCTTCGAGCATCGCTGGGCGGCCGCCGACGCTTTCCGTTACCACCAGGGCATCGGAAAGACCAAGGTCCGGGACCGGATCCGGGCGTTGAACAGTCAGCTCAAGGAGGGCCTGAGAGCGATGCCGCATGTCAGACTTTACACGCCCATGGATCCGCAGCTCTCTGCCGGGATTGTCTGTTTTAGTGTAAACGGGCTTTCTCCAGCTGAGGTTGTCGCCCGGCTGCGCGAAAAGCGCGTCATCGCGAGCGAAACCCCCTACGAGCCATCCCTTGCCCGGATGACTCCGGGAATCATCAACAGCCCCGAAGACGTGGAGAAGGGGCAGGAGGCGGTGCGGGGGTTGACCACCTGAGCGAAAAGAGGATCTCAACGGCCTGAACGACCAGAAGGACCAGAAGGACCAGAAGGACTTTAAGACGAGCCCGTCGTTCAGGTCTTTCAGGTCTTTCTGGTCCTTCTGGTCTTTCTGGTCCTTCAGGTCCTTTTCAGTTATTCTCCCGCCGCCCTGAGCTCCTGAATTCTTGCCCGCACTTCCCCCGCCAAGGCATCCTCCGGAGCAACCCGCAGGAATGTCTCCAACTGCGCGAGCGCCTCTGCCGGCTTGTCCTGTGCGAGTTGCACCAGCGCGAGAAGCAGATAGAGGTTGCCATGAGTCGGCTTGGCGGCGCGGGCCATGGTCAGGTGCTTTTCGGATTCTGGTAAGTGGCCGAGCCCGTAATGGGCGCGGCCTAAGGCGTACCGCACCTGCCAGCACTCGCCGTTGAGTGCCAGCGCCTTCTGCAGGTGTCCGACAGCTTCGTCGAACCGTCCGTCGGTGTTGCAGATCAGCCCGAGCCCCAATTCTGCCTGAAAAGTGTCCGGGTCGACAGCCAGCGCCCGGAGGAAAGCATCCCGGGCCTCCGCCGGTTTCTTCTGCCAGAGCAGGGTAATTCCCTGGGCTGCCGAAGCGGCGCCGAAATCGGGATAGACTTCCAGCGCCCTGTGGTATTGCGACAGCGCCTTATCATAGTCCCCACGCCTCTGCGCCTCGAGTCCCTTTTCGTAGTGCCTCCACGCTTTTGGAGGGACACGAAGAGAGGGAACCGAAACGATCAGCTCATGGCGGTCGATCGGCTCGGGTTCTTGTTCGGAGTCTCCCTCGCCGAGCATTGACGTTATCTCGTTGTCCAGGGCTGCAAACGATTGGAAGAGCGGCAGGATCTGCAGGTTGACGGCCCCGGCGGTGCCGGAAGCAACGCACACTTCGAGGGCCATAGCAACAAATGCCGGCGCCACAACTCTCATGCTCACCTGTGTCGAAAAAAAGGAGGGTTGAGAGAAAATACTACTTAATTCTCAAATTACACCAAAAGGCAAGGTTCTGCAAAGCAGGCCGGAACAGACAGGGGGTGCTGACCGTCAGGCGACGATGGAGTACCCTCCGTCTACGACGAGGGTTTGTCCGCGGATCATACTCGCGTTGTCGGTGCACAGGAAAACGACTGCGTTCGCCACGTCTTGAGGAGTGATCAGGCGACCGGCCGGAGTCCGGCGGCGTGACTCCTCCAGCAGTTGTTCGCGATTCGGAAAATGCTTCAGGGCGTCAGTATCGACGGTTCCGGCGGAGACCGCGTTAACCCGTACCCCTTTGGGCGCCAGTTCTGCAGCCAGGTGGCGGACCATGGATTCCAGCGCGGCCTTCGATGCGCCGACCAGGGTGTAGTTGGGGATCGCACGGACGGCACCGAGGGAGGAGACAGCGACGACCGTTTTTTCCGAATTCCGGGACGGAAGCCGGAGGAGCCCCTGGACTAAAGGCAAAAGGGCGCCCGCATTGATATTCATCGTCCAGGCGAGATGGTGAAGGGAAAGCTCTTCAGCGGGCTTGAGGACGCCGGAGGCCGCGTTGGAGATCAGGATATCGAGGCTGCCCCAAGCCTCCCGGATTTCCGTGAACATGCGCCTGACGTGTTCTTCATCCGCGACATTGCCCCTGAGCAAAAGGGCCTTGGCCCCGCAGGCCTCGATTTCGGCGGCAACCTGTTCGGCGGGGTTCTTGTGGCGCAGAAAATTGATGGCGACATCGACGCCGTTACGAGCGAGCGAAAGCGCAATAGCCCGGCCGATTCCCCGGGATGCCCCGGTTACAAGCGCCTTCTTTCCGGCGAGTCCCAAGTCCATCTTCTCCCTCCAGTTACTTGATTGTAACCCAGGAGGGGAAGGCAGCTCACAAGGGACAGAAGGGACAAAAGGGACAGAAGGGACACAAGGGACACTAAGGACCAGTGGGTGATTCCATCCCTTGGGTCCCTTTTGTCCCTTCTGTCCCTTGTCCCTCGTCTTTCCGTCTGTAATACTGCCCGCCGCCGTGGTGCACCAAAAGCAACTCGCCTTCGGCAACCAGGCCGTCGACCGTTCTTTTCAGATCCCGAAATCGGCCGCTGAAGCGTGCTTTGGCGGCAATGTTGAGCAGTTGCATCTCCGTTGCCGGAGACTCCGCAAAAAGCTCCCGGATTCGAGTGGTCAGATCCGCTCCGGTAGAAACTGCTGAGAGCATAAGCCCTCCTTTCCCGGCTCGCCGGGCCTTCAGACGCGTGCCTCTGCATGCCCGGCTTGGACTGATTCGGCAACGACCTCGGCGAGATCTTTCGTCTCATCGACCGCGGCGCTGAGCATCATGCGGCATTCCGGGCAGGCCGTGACCAGGACGGTCGCGCCGGATTCCACGATTTCTGAGCGCCTGACTCGATCAAGACGTTGCCCGCTTTCCAACTCCCTCACGAATCCCGCGGCTCCGCCCCCGCAGCACAGCGTACTTTCACGACGGTGGGGGAGTTCGTGGATGGTGGCCCCCGCAGCCGCAAGCACGGCCCGGGGAGCGTTAGAAATACCTTCGTAGCGCGCCAGATAACACGGGTCATGATAGGTCACCTGGCGACGTGTTCCATTGGTCTTCAGCTGCAGGCTGCCGCGGCCTATCAGACCGTTCAGAAGCTCCGAGTAATGAACGATCTGAAGGGGGAAAGGAGCATTATCCCGGCAGCCATTGGACCCTGCCAGTTGGAGGTGCTCATGACGCAGGGTGTGCAGACAGTGAGGACACGGCGTCACTATTCGGCGCACGCCCTTCTCCCGCAGGACCTCAATTGAACGACGGGCAAGATCCTGGAATTGCGATTCTTCCCCCTGGCGGCGGGAATGATGACCGCAGCACGGCTCCTCATCCAGGACACCCCAGTTGATACCGGCAGCGGCGAGCACGTCTTTGAAAGCCTTTACGGCCGAGCGCAGCTCCGGGTTGTAGCCCCAAACGCACCCGAGCCAGAGCAGCCACTCACCCTCCGTGCCCCGAAAGCGAGGGAGAGCCAGATCACAGATCAGCTTCTGCCGGTCGGAGCGAGGGACTTTGAACGGATTGCCGTAGGTCTCTATCGATCGGAAGTAGTCGCTGGCCACCACCCCTCGACCGGTCGAGAGGGCCTGCGCCCGTTTAGCTCCCACGATGAGCTGAAGGTGCTCGACGCCTACCGGGCAACCATTCTCACAGGCGCCGCAAGTAGCGCAGAAACCCAGCGCTGCTTCGCTTACGATGTTGCCTCCGACTTCATCATCACCCCGATTCGCCTTAACCGCCCGGCGTCCGCTTAGGACGAACGCCCTGGGATCCAGCTCGTTGCCGGCTAGCGCGGCCGGACAATTGTCAGTGCAACGCCGGCACTCGACGCATGTGAGAAAATCCATCCTCATCTTCCAGGGAACGTTGCTCACTTTCTCAAGGCCGAGGGAGACGTCGTCGATGTCCGCTTCAGCGATCGCTTCGAGATCGAGCGGCGTATAGTCGCCCAGCCGCTCAGTCCTGAAGAACAACGACAACGGCGCCATCAGGATATGGAAGTGCTTGCTTCTCAGGATCAAGTGGGGGAAGACGAGGATGATCAGGGCGTGCAGCCACCAGTTGGCGCGAGGAGCAATCGGGCCGGCACTGACGGCGTTCAGGTACGTCAGCATCAGCAGGAAAATGAACAGTGCCACGACCGCGGACGTCCAGGACCGTGGGTCGGGTGATGTTTTCACCAGCACGAAACGCCGAAATGCCAGTCCGAGGATCGCGGTCGCGACTAGGATTGCGATCACGGTCATCAGGGCCCGAAAGGCGGGCATGGCCGGGCCGAGAACCGGCTCGAGAAAAGAAAGGCCGAAGGCCCTGAGGAAATGCTCCAGAGTCTCGAGTCCGAAAAGCAGAAATCCCAGAAAAACCACGGCATGCAGAGCTCCGACAACCGGCCGCTGGCCGATGACCCGCGTCTGCAGGAGGACCTCCCGGATCATACGGCTGAGTCGCCACCACGGTCTGTCCGTCCGTACCCGGTCGGCCGGCCCCTGCACAATCTGGCGGACCTTCTCGTACAAGTTACGAAGGAAGACTCCCGCGCTCAGGAGGATCAGCAACGACAGCAGTAACTGCTCAGAAAACGGAAGATGCATCCACAACTCCTTGACTCTGAGAAGGCGGCTTTCTCGCCCCGCATGCCCTGCGCCCGAAAGTCGCCCTGTCCCGACCGGACGATTCTTCCCGGAAGTTTATATCTTTGTCAAGAGAGATACATGGTCTAAACTATTGGAGGAAAACAGGTTAGTTGAGTACCAGTTGTTAAGAAAGTAAACAGTGAAGATCAATCTTCTCCCGATGGTTATTCAGGCCGATCCAGGGGAAGGGTCGACAAATCAACGTCTTCGCGAAGCCCTGCAGGCGCGTGTGAAGGGCCGGGCTTGAGGGCCATGTTGTTTAGATTTTCAGCAGCGGAGTTAGATAGAGGGCTTCATTTCGGGAAGGAGACAGTGCTCAGCATTGAAAAGCAGGTGGACTTCCTGATACATTTTCACATTCATAGTTTCAGCGGTATCAGGGCGGGGTCGTCGAGTTTCGCGGAGGAGGTAGTAATTTTGACAGGCCGGAGTGACGAATGAAGATCTTGAGTATCGCCTATGCCCTTCCGAGCAAGAAGGTCACCAACGAGGATTTGATCGAAGAGATCTTCGAGCGGAACCGCGGCCGGATTGCGGAAATCGACAAGGAGGGTTTGCGGGAGAAGCTGAACCGCTTCTTTGCGATGTCCGGAACTCAGACCCGTTTTCATCGGAATAGCGGCGAGAGGGCCGTGGATTTTGCCCTGCAGGCGGGTAACGCCGCGCTGGAGAAGGCAGGCGTCAACCGAGAGGACGTCGACCTGCTTATCTACGCGGGCGTAGGTCGAGGCTGGGTGGAGCCGGCGACTGCAAACCTGTTTCAGAGCGAACTTGGACTTCGCTCCGCCACCTGCTTCGACGTCCTCGATGCCTGTGCCAGCTGGATCCGGAGTTTGGCTATCGCGAAGACTTTCCTCGCTCAGAAGGTCCACAAGCTGATCATGATCCTGAATTGCGAGTGCAATTTCCGCGAATACGCGAACTTCGATATCGCCAACGCGCAGGATCTTGAGAACTCATTCTCCGCTTTTACGATCGGGGAAGCCGCAACGGCGACACTGGTCGCGGCGGGCGATCCGGAAGATGACTTCTTCTTTTCATTCAAGACGTGGGGCGAAAAGCACGGGCTATGCAAGATCACGCTTCCAAATGCGGATGATTTTGCGCCCTCTAACGGGAACGGCCACATCCTGAAGCCCATGTCGTTCTTCACCGCGCCAAGCGAGCTTTTATCTTTTACGATCCGAAAGCTGGTCAGCCATTATAAGGAGACCGAGACGCTCGCGAGTCGGATTTACGACCTGATCGTCGGTCACGCCGTCAGTGTCTCTTCGACCGCACGTGCCGTCACGCTCATGAGCCTGGATTCGACCCGTGTCTTCGACACGCATGCCCGGTTCGGCAACACGGTTTCAGCATCGTTGCCCCTCGGGCTGGCTGTGGCGGAGCAGGAGGGGCGTCTCACTCGTGGAATGCGCGTCCTTCTCGTGATGGGAAGCGCTGGGGTTACGACGGCGTTCTCGTCATTCGAGTACTAAGGCGCCTGCGAGCGATCCACGAACCAACACGAACGAACACGAGCAACCGCTTTTTTGTTCGTGTTCGTTCGTGTTGGTTCGTGGATCGCTCGCAGCCGTCCATCTCACTATGACTTTGGCCCCCGCAACGAACCTCCCCGACTACGATTTCACGAGTCATTACCTTACCCGCAACGGGTATCGTCTCCACTATCTGGATGAGGGCTCCGGGCAGCCGCTGGTCATGCTCCACGGGAACCCGACCTGGTCCTATTTGTACCGCCGGTTCGTGACGGAGTTGCGCGGGTCTTTCCGGGTCATAGTCCCCGACCACGCCGGTTGCGGACTTTCGGACACCCCGCCGGAGAGCGCTTATCGTTACACCCTGTCAAGCCGGGTGGCCGACCTCGAAGCTCTCCTCGACAGCCTCAGCCTGAAAGACCGCGTGACTCTGTTCCTTCACGACTGGGGCGGTCTGATCGGCATGACGTACGCCGCCCGGCATCCGGACAGGATCGCCCGTTTGGTCGTGTTCAATACGGCCGCCTTTCTCCTGCCTGCCGACAAGCGTCTCCACTGGACGCTTGGCTTTGCGCGTAACTCGCGCCTGGCGGCGTGGCTGATTCTCAGGTTCAACGCCTTTACCCGTCTGGCCGTTCGTCTGGGTTGCCGGGTTCGACCCATGCCGCCCGCGGTTCGACACGCCTATACCGCAGCCTCTGACAGCCCGGAGGGCCGCCGAGTCACTCTGCGCTTCGTTCAGGACATCCCGCTTTCACATCAGGATCCGGCCTACAGTGCGGTACTGCAGACCCAAAACCGTCTGAACAAGTTTCGTCACTTGCCTGTTCTCCTTTGCTGGGGCGAGAAGGATTTCGTTTTTGACCGGGCCTTTCTGCGCGAGTGGATCCGGCATTTTCCGGAGGCCGAGGTACACCGCTTCCCGGATGCCGGCCACTATGTCACGGAAGATGCTTTTGATCGAATACTTCCCCTGGTTCGCACCTTCCTGAGTCAGCCCCTGTCGGCTGTCCGACCGCCTCCGATGGATTGACTTCAATGATCAGCGAAAACAAGGATTTGTCCACCTGTCTTCGCGACTTTGCACGATCCGACCCGTCGCGATTGGCGGTGACCTCGCCGGCCGGGGATTTGACTGCGGCCGAGCTTGACGAGCTGAGCGACCGCTGTGCCGCCGGCTTGCATCATGCCGGGATCGTACGTGGCACCCGGACGGCCCTGATGGTCACTCCCGGTCCAGCCTTTCTTATCTTGACGTTCGGGCTGGTGAGGGTGGGTGCAGTCCTGGTCGTGGTAGATCCAGGGATGGGGTGGGACAATCTAAAGGCTTGCCTGGGCGAAGCCGCTCCGGAGGCCTTTGTCGGCATCACCCGCGCGCATTTCGGCCGGCTCCTGTTCGGGTGGGGGCGCTCGACGATTCGGACCTGTGTGAGCGTGGGAGCCGTCCGTTTGCCCGGCTGGATACCCTTTGGCCGGCTCCTCAAACCGACGCCCGGGAATTTCCGCCCGCCCGAGCTCGATCCTGATCAGGTCGCGGCCATCGTCTTTACCTCGGGCAGTACCGGAGTGCCAAAAGGAGTTGTCTATACTCACCGCATGTTTGCTGCCCAGGTGTCGCTCCTTCAGAGGGAATTCGGGATTTCAGCAGGGGAGGTGGACCTCGCCACGTTCCCGTTATTTGCTTTGTTCGATGCCGCGTGGCAGGTGACCTCGGTATTTCCTCGCATGGACTTCACGCGGCCGGCACACGCCGATCCCAGGGAAATCGTTAACATCGTGACTCGCTCGGGAGCGACTCACATGTTCGGTTCCCCGGCCCTCTTGAATCGACTGGGACGGTACTGCGAAAAGCGAGGTATCCGCTTGCCGGGGCTGCGGCGAGTGCTCTCGGCTGGCGCCCCGGTGCCTGATCACGTCCTCGTTCGCCTCCAAAATATGTTGGGGAATGAGGCGCAGGTTTACACGCCCTACGGCGCGACCGAAGCTCTGCCGGTGTGTTCGATCTGCGGGGCTGAAAGATTGGCCGAAAACCCGGCTGGCCGGGGAGTGTGCCTCGGTCGTCCGCTGAAGGGCGTAGGGTTGGCCGTGATCCGGATCAGTGACAGTCCGATTCCGGAATGGTCGGACGACCTTCCGGTCCCTGACGGGGAAGTTGGAGAGCTGGTGGTTTGGGGCGAAAACGTCTCACGCTGCTATTACCAGCGGCCGGAGGCCGACCGTCTGGCCAAAATTCATGGGTCCGGCGACCTTATCCGGCACCGCATGGGCGATCTCGGGTTTGTCGACGCCAAGGGAAGGGTCTGGTTTTGCGGCCGGAAGTCCCACCGTGTCGTAACAGAGCGCGGAACTCTCTTCACGATTCCTTGTGAGTCGGTCTTTAACCAGCATCCGGCTGTTTTCAGGACCGCCTTGGTAGGTCTCGGGCCAGCGCCCCACCAAAAGCCAGTCCTGTGTGTCGAGCTCGAAGACAAGCGGCGTTGGGAGGGCGACGGGAAGATCGGTCAAGAGCTGCTCGAACTAGGCGCCACCGATCCCCAGACGGCGGAGATCCGTGAAATTTTGTTTCATCGCGGCTTTCCCGTCGATATCCGGCACAACGCGAAGATTTTCCGAGAGAAACTGGCCATTTGGGCCGAAAAGGAGCTTCGCGCACGATGAAAGCACTTGTCACAGGCGGAGGGGGCTTCCTGGGCAGCGCCGTCGTGGAGCTGTTGCTTCGGCGAGGCGGTTCGGTCCGAAACTTTTCCCGCGGGTACTATCCCGAGCTGGAGGCAAACGGGGTCGAGCAGTTTCGGGGCGACCTGGCTGACCGAGAGGCGGTTGGTCGTGCGTGTGCGAATTGCGACATTGTCTTTCACACCGCTGCGAAGGCTGGCCTCTGGGGCCCGTTCCCCGATTTCTATGAGGCCAACGTCACCGGCACTCGCAACGTCATTTCGGCGTGCCGAGACCTCGGGATTTCCCGGCTCGTCTACACCAGCTCTCCGAGTGTCGTTTTTAACGGGGAAGACATGGAAGGGGCGGACGAATCAGTCCCTTATGCCACCCACTTTAAATCCCCTTACCCTGCAACGAAGGCCGAGGCGGAAAAAATGGTCCGCGAGGCTAACGGTCCGACCCTGGCGACCGTAGCCCTTCGCCCCCACCTGATCTGGGGCCCTCGGGACACTCACCTCGTGCCAGGCATTCTTGAACGCGGCCGAGCCGGGAAGATTAAGAAGCTGGGGAAAGAGCCGAAAAGCGTCGATTTTACCTACATCACGAATGCCGCCCAAGCTCACCTGCAGGCCGCAGATCGACTGACTCCGGACAGCCCCATTGCCGGTCGCGCCTACTTCATAACGAATGGGGAACCGGTCGTATTGTGGGATTTTATCAACCGGCTGCTGGCGGCCGCTGATATTCCTCCGGTTGCGGCGACTGTCCCTCCGCGACTAGCTTATTGTGCGGGCTGGCTCTCCGAAACAGTATGGCGCACACTTCACCTGTCCGGCGAGCCGCCGATGACCCGTTTTCTGGCCGAGGAACTGGGCACTTCCCACTGGTTCAATATCGATGCGGCCCGCCGGGACCTCGGCTACCGCCCCGAAGTCAGCATGGAAGAAGGCCTGCGGCGGCTGAAGCAGTGGTTGGACGGTGATACCCCCAGTGATACCGCAGCACCCCTTAATTAGACAGGTGTGAAGGAAAGGGATTTGACGCGGGAGTGGCGAAGTGCGAATTGAGTAGCGCAGGTTTTTGTCACGAATTACACCAATTACAGGAATGAATCGCGATTCGATTCGTGTAATTGGTGTAATTCGTGGATAAAAACCTGCGCTACGACGCCCCCGCATCCAGCTTTTCCAGGAATGCCTGATTGCTGGGGGTTTCTCCCAATTTCCGCAGTAACGCCTGCATGGCGCGTTCAGGGCTGAGGTCGGCAAGAGCACGGCGCAGCATGTTGACTCGGCGTTGGGTAATCGGATCTCGCAGCTTCTCTTCCTTACGTGTGCCGGAGGCAGGGATGTCAATCGCGGGCCAGATACGGCGGTCGGCCAAATCGCGGCTCAGCACCAGTTCCATGTTACCGGTCCCTTTGAATTCCTCGAAGATGACGTCATCCATTCGGCTGCCGGTGTCGATGAGCGCCGTAGCGAGAATTGTCAGGCTGCCGCCGTTCTCGACCTTTCTGGCGGCGCCGAAGAACTCTCGAGGCTTGGTCATGCTACCGGCTCCGAGGCCGCCCGAAAGCGTGCGCCCCGTTCCTCGATGCTCGATGTTGTAAGCCCGAGCCATCCGGGTGATGCTGTCCAGGAGAATCACCACATCGCGTCCGCTCTCCACGAGCCGGCGAGCCCGCTCGAGGACTACCTCGGCGACATTCACATGCTTGCGCGACATTTCGTCACTGGAGGAGTAAAGCACCTCTCCCCGGACGGTGCGCCGCATCTCGGTCACCTCTTCGGGTCGTTCGTTAATGAGGACCATCATGAGGTGAACTTCAGGATGGGCCTCGGAAATGCAGTGGGCGAGCTTCTGGAGCAGCATCGTTTTGCCGGTTTTCGGCGGAGCGACGATCAATCCCCGCTGTCCCTTCCCGATCGGCGTCAACAAGTCGACGACGCGCATGCTTTCGTCGTTGAAGGCGTCTATCTTCAGGCGCTCGAACGGATCGATGCTGACAAGCGAGCGAAACGGCACCCGCTCACGAGCCTGGGCCGGTTCCACCCCGTCGACCAGTTCGATTTCGGCCAGTTGTTTCTTCTTGCCTGCCTCCCGTGGCGTGGTCACTGTGCCTCTGATTTCCGAGCCCGGCCGCAGCTGAAGGCTGCGTATCAGGCCTCGTGGCACGTGTACATCTGCGGGGTGCGGTTGGTAGCGGTTTTCGACTCGCCGGAGGAAACCAAAACCTTCCGGAAGAACCTCGAGGACTCCTTCTGCTGTCTGGTTTTTTTCTTTTGCCATGAGTAGTGATTGATGCCGAAGGGGTGCGGCGCTGCCTTTCTAGTTTAAATGATCCCGGCCGCCGGAAATAGCACTAATACTATACACTGAGAGTTCGGTTCTGGGTTCAAGGTTCTGGGTCAAGGGTTCTGGGTTCTGGGTTCAGGGTTCTGGGTTCTGGGTTCTCGGTTCTGGGTTCTGAGTTCAGAGTTCTCGGTTCCGGTTATCGGTTCCAGCCGAACCCCGAACCCCGAACCCAGAACCCCGAACCCCCTCAACCTGCATCCCGCACGGTCTTGAGCAGTAACCCAGCGAGCAGGAGAACTCCGATCGCGAGAGCGGCCCAGACGAGGCCGGGGTGACGCTCGGTCCAAGGCCTCTGGACGGGCCGCGGAGAAAACGATGGATTAGGCGTCATCGCTTTCAGTGATACCCGGGGCAGCCTGAGCGTATCCAGTTTCTCAAACGCCCCTCCGAGATCATAGGTGCGCGCTTCAGCCTCAGGGTTGCCGAAGAAGAGCCGGTACCGGTCGGCAGGCGAGCTGTGGAAGACGAGCAGGCGCGGCATCCGTTGCATCGAGACTGAAAGCACATCCAGCGGAGGACTGTCACCGTTCCAAATCCGCACCCGGAATCGCTTCTCGTTCAGATCCTGTACAGGCACCGTCAGGTACTCATCGACAACCGGGCCGGTCTTGAACCGGTGAATTGTATCGTTACCGACTTCCTGCCAGGCGCCGCGATGATCCTGGTATGAAACCGTCACCGAGCGCTCAAAATTTTCCTGCTTGACCGACAGTACGCACTCCTCCAGGTGCTGCTTCCCCATGGCCGTCTCGACGATGAGGTCCGTGCATTTCCGTTTAGGGTCCTCCGACCGGCGGACGATGGTTGCGGGCACTCTCTCGGGTTCGACCTCCGTCCGGCCGACCCTCCGAACTTGCACCTCGTTGATGTTGAGTGGCTGGCGGCCATCCAGCGAGATCAGTATCCTCAGGTACCGGTACGTGGAGTCGGGGAAAGTGAGCCGCAGGTTCTGATAGTGCCGTCCTTGCTCACGCTGATCGAAAATGTAGGCATCCGTTCGCAACACGATCCACTTCGAGCCGTCGGCGCTGCCATCAACCTGCGCTCGACGCACAAAGTCGCGGGCGCCGGCAGAAAGAACAATCTGATTACTGGCCTGCCTTTGCTCGCCTAAATCGCAGACCAGTTGCTCGTACCTGCCTGGATCGATCCCGCGGTTGAGAATCCTCACCGGAACGTCGTCCTCGTGCGTGGTTGGCTCGGCTCGCTGGAGTACATACGGAACTTCGGTTCCGTCCTCATTCACCAGCCGGAGGTCGAGCAAATCCTCGCGGGCATTGGCAAGGACCCAGCCGGGCAGTGTGATGCGGACGAACTGGGGGTTCTTGACGCCGGGTTCCGAGGCGATCGGCGTCAGAAATTTCCACTCCTTGGCATCAAATTCAGCACCCAAGCCAGGGACAACGAAGAACGTTAGCCAAAGGAGGTTGACGTATTTCATTTTCAATTTCAGCACTGACACGGACGGACACGCATTCACGGACCTAAACGGACCGCTGTGAGGTCCGTGCTGATCCCCTCTCACGCGCTGATAAGCAGCGCCTTGAACCTTTGATAGAGGAAGGCCACTCCGAGCAACAGGCCGCCGAGGGCAATCGTCGAGATAATGCGATAAAGCTGTTCCAGTAACCAGATATCGACAAAAAACACTTTTATGATGGCAACGACGAACAGCCCGATACCAAACAGCCGGATAGGGCGAAACCGCCTCATGAGACCCGCCACGACCGACAAGATCGAGCACAAGCCCCAGACGAGCGAAAGGGTCAACTGTTGACTATTCATCAGTGATTCACGCCGCCCATCGAAGCCGGCTTGGTCGAGCTCCTCGCGGGCGAAGGCGAGATTCAGTTCGGCCAGTTGGTGGTCGTAGTACGTCCACGCTTCCTGGCTGGACCCGATGACAAACAAGGCCGACGCGAGCAGCACCAGAGAGGGCGCCAGTTGTGCTTCGCTGGGACTCGACGATCGTGCTCGGGCGTAAAGCAGAGCAATCAGGCCGACAACCGCGACAATGGCCAGGAAAGCCAGGAAACGCCGGTTCAAGATCAAAACGTAGTCTGGAATCGGCCGCAGGGCGGTCCAGCCGAATAGGCGGATGAGGCACAGACCAAGGACCGCGAGCCCTGCCTGGCGCATTCGCAGCGAGGCCGTGACGGTTCCGATCCAAGTCAGGACGAGAGCTTCAACTCCCCATCCGATGGTGACCCAGTCTTGTTCCAGCTGAATGGGAATGGCGAGAGTGGCAAGTGTGACGCTCACGCCGATATGGATCAGGACCAGCGAACGCGAGGCTGGAAGGACGAGGAACAACCGCGCGCCGGCGAGGTGAACCAAAGCGACGCCAATGGCCAAAAGCCCCATCCAGTCGGCATAGTCCCGAAAAAGCAGAAAATAAAGCAAGCCAAAATAGACCGTTCCGTTGAGGAAGTTCAGAGCCAGGCTGCTATACCCAGGTTCGCCGAGGCGACCGCGCACACGTACCACGTCGACGAGCAGAAAAAGAAGCCAGAATGCCGTCAGGGAAGCCACGACCAGCGGGCGGTCGGCGCTGTGATAGCCGTCTGCGAGCCAGGGCAGAACTCCGACGAGTGCGAGCAGGAAAACGGCCAACGCCAGGCCACCGGCACGCAGTCTCAGGCTAGAGACCAGCCCCAGGGCTACGAACAGCACGATAAACGGCCAGAATCGCCCTGCCTCATCGAAGAACAAAACCACGTTTGAGACAAAAAACAGGACGGTGACAATGCTGCCGAAAAGCCAAGCCAGCCAGCCGTCCACCGGGTTTTCGCGATGTGCGGCCCAGTCAAACGTAAGGGCCAGATAGAGGCCGGCAAAGAGCACAAGGAAGAATTCCGTTGTCCAGACGTCCTCTGCGCGGTAGAACGTCTCGGCCCACCCCAAAAACAGGATGACGGTCCCGGCGAAGCTGATCAGATTCAAAAACGCCCAGCGCCGCTGACGCGCTAGCCACGCGGCCCCGACGTCCAGGATCAGGAGGTAAGTCAGGAGTCCAATCTCATTGCTCTTGCCCGTGCTGAGCCAGTAGGGGGTCAGGAGGCCGCCGATGAGGCCCATGGTCGCCAATGTCACGCTTGAGTAGCGGTACGCGAGCGTGCAGCAGACCGCAGTAACGAGGGCCATGAGGAGCATCGCCGGAAGCTGGCCTATCAGGGAATAGAAGTTGAACGCGGCATAGATCGAAAGATAGAGGACGACGATACCGCCGCCGGCCAATGTCTGCCCGTAGAGCTTGTATCCCTTGGCCTGGAACCTCTCTCCGCCATAGAGCAGGGCGAGCCCCGCGAATCCGCCTATCAGGACCCGGCCCGTATTGCCGATCCACTGGTTGTCGAAGGCGTACTTAAGAAAATACAGGACACCCAGCACAACCGCGACCGTGCCGATTTTTGCAAGCCAGCTCCCGCCTATGAGCGCCTCCCATTCGGGGGAGCGCGGCTGGGGCGCATGTTCAAGGGGCTTCGAGAAAAGGACCGATCCGACCGACGGGGTTGGGCGATATTCGGGAACGGGCTGGGCGGGCTCTCGAACCTGAACATATTCGGGGACCGGGGTTGGCTCAGGTACCGGCGGCGGAGCAGGAGGAACCTCCGTTTCCCCCTCAGTCGGTGCCTCCCGCAGGGCCGATACTCCGGCCCTGATGTCCTCCAGTTGGGAGGTCAGCCTGGCCAGCTCACGTTCCCACGCGTCCAGACGTGACTCGAGCGCAGAAAGCCTGGGCTCAGTCAGCGAATATCCACAGGAACACTTGAGGGTTGTTGCGGGGTTGATAGAACCGCATCTCGGGCATCGCATGCTTTCGGTGCCTCAGTCGCTGATATTAGACGGGGTTGGGAATAAAGTACAGGTCATCGACACAGCAAAATGTGGAGACCCTGCGCTCCCAGGGGACGCCCCCACTCGCGATTCTTATTGTGGCGCTTATGCCCCTTCGGGGTTCGGTCACCCGGGGCTGCGCAGCCTTCGGGACTCTGCCGGCTACTTCTCGCAACGAACTTAGCGCCCGCTGAGACCCTGAGGCCCAGCCCCTGCTTGCACCCTCAAGCCCGCCCGTCTATATTATCGGCACTCGAAAGAACGGACACAGGTGAAGCTATGAAATTTGGATATTTCGACGATGTCGCCCGGGAATATGTCATCCAGACGCCGCGCACCCCGTTGCCTTGGATCAATTATCTAGGAACGCGTGATTTCTTTGGGCTGATCTCTCAAACCGCTGGAGGGTACTGTTTCTACAAGGATGCTCGCCTGCGGCGGATCCTTCGCTACCGGTACAACAACATACCGCTCGACAGTAACGGCAGGTACTTCTATATAAGGGATGGTCAGGATATTTGGGCGCCAAGCTGGCAGCCCGTCCAGGCCGAGCTCGACGCCTTCGAGTGCCGTCATGGCCTCGGGTATACGCGCATCGCCGGTTCGCGAGGCGGAGTCAAGGCCGAGTTGCTTTTCCTCGTTCCGTCAGGGGTTACGGCGGAGATCCACCAGGTCACCCTCACCAATAGCTCATCCGCCGCGAAGAACCTTGAACTGTTCTCCTTCGTCGAATGGTGCCTTTGGAATGCCGTGGATGACAGCACGAACTTCCAGCGCAACTTCAGCACCGGTGAAGTGGAAATCCACGGGTCGGCGATCTACCACAAGACCGAATACCGGGAGCGGCGTAACCATTTTGCGTTCTATTCGGTAAACGCCCCGCTGGCCGGCTTCGAAACCGACCGGGAGGCGTTCCTCGGTCCTTACCAGGGGCTCCACGCTCCTGTCGTTGTCAAGGAAGGGAGATCACGCAACTCCGTCGCGAGCGGTTGGGCTCCGATTGCCTCTCATCACCTGCAAGTCGCCCTGTCGCCGGGCGAAAGCCGCACTTTCATCTTCCTTCTGGGATACGTTGAAAATGAAGTCGACCGGAAATGGGCGGGGAAGGGCGCGATAAACCGGGACAGAGCGGACCAGATGCAGGCGCGCTATCAGACGCCGGAACAGGTCGTCCAAGCCATGGCGGAACTGCGCGCCGAATGGGACGAACTGCTTTCCCGCTATGTGCTCGACCATGGCGACGCCCGCCTGCAGCGCATGGTGAACATCTGGAATCCGTACCAATGCATGGCCACCTTCAACATGTCCCGCAGCGCGTCGTTCTATGAGTCGGGAATCGGCCGTGGACTTGGCTTCCGCGACTCCAACCAGGATCTTCTCGGTTTCGTCCATCAGATCCCGGCGAGGGCTAGAGAACGCCTGCTTGACCTCGCCTCAACTCTTCTCGAGGACGGTGGTGCTTACCATCAGTACCAGCCGCTCACCAAGAAGGGCAACAACGAAATCGGCGGCGGTTTCAATGATGATCCCCTCTGGCTGATACTCGCCACCTCGGTTTACATCAAAGAAACCGGCGACTGGACGATCCTTGATGAAGTGGTGCCGTACAACAGCGATCCGAAATTGACGGGAAGCATGTTCGAGCATGTGCGCAAGGCTTTCGACCATGTGGTCAACAATCGCGGAGCGCACCGATTACCGCTCATCGGCCAGGCTGACTGGAATGACTGCTTGAACCTTAACTGCTTTTCCGACACTCCCGACGAGTCCTTCCAGTGCACGAAGGGAACAGTGGAAAGCCGCGCTGAATCGGTCCTGATCGGCGCGATGTTCCTCGCGATCGGGCCCGAGTATGTGGATCTGTGCTGCCGGCGGGGTCTTGCGGATGAGGCTGAGCGCGCACAGCGCTGCCTTCGCGAGATGAGAGAAGCCATGGAGACCCACGGCTGGGACGGAGAATGGTTCCTGCGCGCCTATAATCACTACGGGGACAAGATCGGCAGCCGGGAAAACGAAGAGGGGAAGATCTTCATCGAGACGCAAGGCTACGGGGTGATGGCCGGACTGGGAATTGAAGACGGCCGAGCCTTGAAGGCGCTCGAGTCGGTCAAGAAACACCTCGATACCAGGTACGGCATCGTCCTTCAGCAACCCGCCTACAGCGAATACCACCTGGAGCTTGGAGAAATCAGCTCCTACCCGCCGGGATACAAGGAGAACGCCGGCATTTTTTGCCATAACAATCCTTGGATCATGATCGCGGAGACGATGTTGGGCCGCGGTGACCAGGCGTTCGAGTACTATCGAAAGATCGCCCCCGCTTACCTGGAGGAAATCAGCGAAACTCACCGGACCGAGCCTTACTGTTACTCACAGATGGTTGCCGGGAAAGATGCGGTGCGCCATGGCGAGGCCAAGAATTCGTGGCTGACCGGCACCGCGTCCTGGAACTATGTCGCCGTCACCCAGCACATCCTGGGAGTGAAGCCGGACTTCGAGGGCCTGCGAGTAGATCCGTGTATTCCGCGGGATTGGAGCGGGTTCAAAGTAACCAGGATGTACCGAGGCGAGAAATTTGAGATCGAGGTCCGTAACCCCCACGGAGTCATGAAAGGGGTTCGCCGAGTTACGGTGGATGGGAAGGACGTCTCCGATGGTCTTCTGCGCCCGACCGGAGACGGTCGCAGCCACCAGGTTGTGGTGGAGATGGGCTGATAGGCGACCACCAGGACCAACACGGACCAACCAGGACCAACACGGACCCAACCTCGACCCGGTGCCGTCCGTGTTCGTCCTGGTGGTCCTACCTGCTTTTCACCGAATTGAGCAGGTTCGCTGCTATCGCCTCCCACTCTTGATCCAGGGGTTCGGCGGCCTCTTTGTGACCGGACTTCCGATACCAGTATCCCGCATTGCCCAGGTCGCCCTCTTTGCGATGCAGGTACGCGTGCACGCGTGCCGCTTCCGGCCCATCGGCGGCCTGAGCTATCTGATGAGCTTTCTCCCAGTTTCCCTTCGATTCCCACCAGAGCGCTTGGAGAAGCCGGGGCAAGTCAGCCGGGGGGATCGCCTGCTCGCGGATGCTCTTTTTGAAATCCGAGATCTCCATAGAGACAAAGCTACCTCAAAAACGAGCAGACTGACAGAGTCCGATGCTCGCTCATCGAAAAGCTTCTCCTTCCGCGATATACTTCGCTCAGCTATACAGGAGGATCCGACATGAAGACCCAGGAAGGAGTCTCAAGGCGTGATTTCATCACGGACACAAGGAATTCACTGAATCGTAGACAGTTCTTTGCCGGCTCGGCGGTCGCCGGACTCGTTGTGGCCCAGGCATCCAGCGCGCTCCGAGCGGCTGAATCGCCCGCGGGAAAGATGCGTAAAGGTGCGTGCATCGGGGTATTCCCGCGTGAAATCTCCGTCCTCGAGAAGTTCCAAATCGCCAAACGTGCCGGGTTTGAGGGGATCGAACCGAACACCCTCTCAACGAAAGCCGAAGTCGAGGAGTATAAGCAGGCTGCGGAGAGCACGGGGCTCCGAATTCACTCGATCATGAACTCCGATCACTGGAAGTACCCGCTATCGGATAGTGATCCCGAGGTCGTGAAGAAGTGCGTGGAGGGTATTCGCACTTCGCTCCAGAACGCCCACGATCTGGGCGCCGACACGGTTCTCCTCGTCCCCGGGGTGGTTACTCCCGCCGTGCGGTATTCGGAGGTCTACGCGCGCTCGCAGAAACAGATCAAAGACCTGCTGGGAATGGCCAAGGATCTGCGTGTTGTCATCGCGATCGAAAACGTCGGCAATCGGTTCCTGCTCAGCCCGATGGAGTTTGTACGATATATCGAGGAGTTCCGCAGCCCCTGGGTCAGGGGATATTTTGACATCGGCAATCTGGGCGCCAACGGTTATCCTCAGGACTGGATCCGAACGATTGACCGGCAGTTGACGAAAGTGCACATCAAGAGATTTGAGCCGGGGACCGATCACCCGAAGTTCGACCCCAATGACCGGCGAACTCAGGGAATCGATTGGGACGCGGTGAGAAAAGCGTTGACCGACGTCAAATATCAGGGATGGATCAGTGCCGAGGTGAGAAACGGCGACGAGGCGTACGTCACCGAAGTGAGCGCCCGCATGGATAAATTCCTGGTCGGCCAAAGCCCGGTCTAGCGACTGAAAAAGGACCTCAAGGACAACAAGGACCCCAAGGGCGGCGGATCACTTCTTGTCCTTGAGGTCCTTGAGGTCGTTGAGGTCCTTTCCTTTTCCTACCTCACA
>RPQK01000017.1 GCA_003819755.1 Acidobacteriota bacterium
GAGAGGCGCGGACGGGGCGGGACGCCCCTTGCCCCAGTGCAGGCGAGACGCCTGCGCTCCCAGGGGACGCCCCCACTCTCGATCCTTATTTGAGCGCTTATGCCCTGAAGGGGTTGTGTACCGAGCACGATACACACCCCTTCAGGGTTGGGATGGCGCCGACCGCTCACCCAGGGTGGTCGCAAAAAGCGCGACCAAGCTCGGGCTTTGCTACGCGACCCCTTCGGGGTGGAACGAGATTCCAAATGGGACTGCGTCCGCCTACGGCTCTTCCACCGTCACCACGCGATCCACTTTGACCTCTTCCAGCTTCTGGCGCTTGCCGCCGGGCCAGACGATTTCTACCGACTTGACCCGGCTGCTTTTGCCGAGGCCGAAATGGACGCGCGGGTCGCTCGAGGAGGCAAAACCGACGGAGGTGGTTGCATGGTTCCACAGTTTGCGGCCATCGTCAGTTTCGACCGCAACCGTCGCCCCCAAGCCCTGGCGGTTAGCCTGCCGACCCTCCAGTTTGATCACCAACCAATGGGCTCCTTCTGTCCGGTTCTTGTAAATCTCCGGTCGGTCGCCCAAGGCCGTTACAATGAGGTCCAAGCGGCCGTCGTTGTCCAGATCGGCCACTGCCGATCCGCGGTGCGCCGCCTTTCTTTGAAACCCGGGTATCGCGGCCGACACATCTCGGAAGCTCCCGTCGGCCTGGTTGAGGAAGATCTGATTCGTCTGCCGGTAAACCCTGTCCTGAAAAAGTTCGATATTGTCGAGCGCGTGCGAGTTCGCAGAAAACAGATCCTTCCACCCGTCGTTGTTAAGATCGGCGATAGCGTTGCTCCAGCCACCAAAGGGCAGCGTGGGTATAGTCAGACCGGCGGCGTCCCGGACGTCTTCCAGAAACCGGCCACTGTTCCGAAACAGCAGGAACCCCTCATTTGCCAGAGCCGTCACGAACAAGTCGGGGAGCCCGTCGTTGCTGAAATCGCGGAAATCGGCCCCCATCGACGACATTGCTGTTCCAAACTGGTTCAGAGCGACGCCGCGCTCAAACGCCTCCTCGGAGAACTGCCACTGGCCCCTGTTGCGGAAAAGGAAATTGGGCTCGGTATCGTTCGCGACGAAGATATCGGCCAGGCCGTCGCCGTCAAAATCCGCAACCGCCGCCCCCATCCCCTTTCCCAGATGGCCGTCAATGCCCGCTGCTACTGAAACGTCAGTAAAGGTGCCATCTCGGTTGTTACGGAAAAGCTGATTGGGAAGAGCCCCGTACTTCCCGGGATAGCAGTAAGAGCGGTGCCCGGGCCGGCGATCACCGCAAAACGGCTCCGTATCCGGGTCCCAGACGC
The DNA here is from genome assembly GCA_003819755.1 of Acidobacteriota bacterium. Classification (GTDB taxonomy): domain Bacteria; phylum Acidobacteriota; class UBA6911; order RPQK01; family RPQK01; genus RPQK01. Next base: position 1,338 of record RPQK01000017.1, read on the forward strand.
AGTAGTTGACGAGAAACAGATCCAGCCAGCCGTCGTTGTCGACGTCAAGCCAGGAGGCGTGAATTCCCCACATCCGGCCAAAACGCGGATGGAGGCCCAGAAGGCCTGCGTTCTGCGTTACATCCGCAAAAGTCCCATCTCCGGCATTTCTGTAGAGGATATTGCGGTCCACACCGACGACGAACAGGTCGGTCAAGCCGTCGTTATCGTAGTCGCCGGCCGACGCCCCCATCATGTAGCCGATCCCGGCAACACCGGCCTGGCTGGTCACGTCGGAGAAGGACCATTTCCCGAGGTTTCGGTAGAGCCGATTCCAATATCTTTCGCCGCTCTTTTGGAGTGACGGGCTCTCGGCTCCGTTCGTGAAGTAGAGGTCCATCAGCCCGTCGTTGTCGAAATCTATGACGGCGACGCCGCCCGGCATCGTCTCGATCTGGTGCTTGGACGGCGTCGGATGATTCTCCAGACGAAAGGTCACACCCGACGTCGCTCCAACCTCAAGAAGCTCTGGAGTCGGGCCGACCGGGCCCAGGAGATCGGCCGGCAAAACGCCCGATCTCTTCCTGCTTTCCAGTGCCAGTTTCGCTTTGATGACGTCTCGGTTCCGAGGGCTGAGCTGTTCAGCCCTGCGTACCTGTTCCTCGGCCTCCTTGACGCGATTCATACGCAGCAAGAACACGCCGTAAGAGGCATGAGGGTCGGCCAGAGGGCGAGCCAGCCGCCGGTTCTCGCCGATTGCCTTTCTGAAATTCCGCTCAGCCTCCTCCATTTTTCCCAAAGCGAAGCGCGTAAAGGCCAGGGAGTTGAGGGCTGGGACATCTCTTGGGTTTAGTCTAACAGCGGTCTCGAGGGCCTTTTCGGCATCCACAAAGCGATTTCGATTCTGGTACAGCAGACCGAGAAGCGTCCATCCTTCCGCCCTGGATGGCGCTCGCTCGGTCACCTCTCGTAGGACTCTCTCCGCCTCGACTGTTCTGCCGGAGAGCACGAAGGCTTTCGCCAGCAGTAAGAGCCTGTCCGGTTCCCTGCCCGCCTCGCCCGGAAGCTGGAGGAGGTCGATCGCCTTTTCATATTCATCTCCTTTGAGGTGAAGAAAGCCCATCCAGTACCTGGCTTCCGGGTTTCCGGGCTGCTCGGCGAGAACTTGCTCCAGAAGTCGACGCGCCTCGGTATCATTCCCCCGGGCGATATGCCGGCACGCGGTCTCGATGACCGTATCGCCCGAAGGCTGGAGAACAGCGGGGAGAACGAGCGCGACGAGAGTGAGAAGCGTGGCGGCCGTTGCTGCCATACCCTTGCATAGTACGGAAAAACGCTGCCCGACGCCAACCGCATTTCTCACGGCCTTCAGCCTCGGAGCCGAGCGCCTGCCAGTAATGCCAGACTGTTCGCAGTCCCGCCTTTAGGCGGGCAGTTCAGGGCCGTGCTATCCGCAACATGCGCGATTCAAAGCCCGCCTAAAGGCGGGACTACGAACAATCTGGCATCACCGGCACGCGCCGGCGCCGAGGCCGAAAGCTCGCAAGAAATACGGGAACGGGGAACGCCGAACGGTCCTTGTAAGAGAGGACCCCGGAGGCCCGAAGGCCTCCGGGGAGGGGAGTAGTGACGCTGCGGGGATACTTAGAAGTTGACCCTGGCGCCGAACTGGATGAGCCTGGCACCGTAGGGGTTGGTCTTATCGAAGACCTTCCCGAAACTACTCGGATCGCCTATGTCGGTTCCAAAGTAGTTCCAGCCGGTTCGGTTGAACACGTTCTGAAATTCACACCGGAGCTCAAATTCCGTATCCTCGTTGATCGGAAGCGGAGTCCTTTTGACCAGGGCCAGGTTTTCTGAGTACTGCGCCCAGAACCGCACATCCGGCAGGAAGCGGGGCCCATTGGGCACACGCAAAGGCACCTGGTTGTCGGTCATAGGCACGTCGCCGAACGCTTTGGGGTTCAGGTACTGAGTACCTTTGTCAAGATCCACGACCGTGGGCTTCGAACCGACGATCTGCTGGTCCTTGGGCAACAGCACGTCCACGTAGAATCCATAGTTGCCCAACGCATCAGTCGTCGGGCCCGCGCTGGAGGAAATCCCGACCGGTGCTCCGGACCGATAGTGGTGATTGCCGCTTAACGACCAACCTCCCACGATACCGGCCAGGCCCCCCGAGTTAGCCCACTTCCGGCCCTTGCCGAACGGCAGGTCGTAAATCCAGGTCAATTTCACGGAGTGGGGGATGTTTAGTGAGGTTACTCCGTAGTCCTGCCTGCGATTGAAGATGTCCTGACCGGTGGTGTAGTAGCCGATGGCATCGTTCGTGGTGCCCAGGTTTTTCGAGAATGTGTAGGCCGCCAGGAAGCTGAGCCCAACGCTCGACCTCTTGGTGAAGGTCATCTGCAGTGAGTGGTAGTTGGACCAGCCTTTGGCCAGCCGATAGGTGCCCACTCCCAGATACTGCGGATAGGGTCGCAGCGCCTGCGAGACAGACAGCGACTCGTCGAAACTGGGGAAGGGCTTCTTGATCTCGGGATGCAGCTCCAAGCTTTCCAGCAGCGTGTCGCCGAGCGACAGGTACTTGGGGTCGAGCTGATTTATGTTGTTCAGGTACTGATCGTTCAGCCTGCTGCCGTGGTTCCCGATGTAGTTCGCTTCCAGCCTGGTCTCGAACGGAAGCTCGTACTGCACCCCGAAGTTCCAGTTCTGTACCATCGCCGCCTTGGTGGAGTCGGCCGGGTAGATGGCAATCGACTCATAGTTCAGCTGCGCAGGGTCGGTGTTCGGCAAGGTGGCGGAGTACGGCTTGTAAGGATTGTCCCAATTGTGGGCCGGGTCCTGCCCGCCGCCCGGTCTGCCCTGACGCGCCGTGTAGGGGTTTGACCCGTCGAATCCAGTCGTCCAGGGTGTGTTCCACCCATCCATCAGGGGAGGCGCATAGTTGATTCCGTAGCCGCCCCGAAGGACGAGCTTGGGACTCACAGCCCAGGCGATGCCGAAGCGAGGAGAGAACTCCTTCCAGTAGTAGTCCCAAAACCGGTCTCGGCCCGAACAACCCTGACAGTCGCCCAGGAACTCCAAGGCACCCTTGAAGCCGTCGGCGCCTGGGTTGGGCATGTTCGGGTCCAGTGCCGACATTCGGTTCGCTACCTCGGTCAGGCCGGTCGGGATGTCCCAGCGTATACCGAGATTCAGGGTCACAGTGGGCGAGACCTTCCAGTCATCCTGAAAATAAAAACTCGTCGTCCGGCTGCGATAGCCTGGCGTCGTGCGGGTGATCCCGTTGTTCGCGTTCTGAACCGCCCCGAGGAGGAAACTCGCGTAGGAGAATCCGGTCTTCGTGTTGAAATTGGACAACGCCGTCTGGTCGGCCCCGAAGTTGTAAGTCCCCGTGCCGTTGGAGCTCTGCTCGTTCAGGTAATAGCGCCGGTGCTCGGCCCCGAACTTCAGGCTGTGCGCACCCTTGATCCAGCTGAAATCATCAAGTACCACCACGCTCCCGTTCGGAACGTTGGTTGTACCGGAATCACCAAACTGGCGATAGCGCCCGCTCAAAGTATTATTGGGGCTGGTTGAGAACGTCGCCACCGGAAACGTCCTGGTGCCCGATGTCCCCCGGATGCCGGTTACAGCGGCCCAGTCAACCCCGGAGAGGAACGTGTTCGCCTGGTTGGCGTTTCTGGCCCGGTTGTACCCAACAGCAATGTGGTTGATTTTGGTGGGGCTGACCGTCCAGTCTTCACTAAACCGAAACATGGTTCCGAACACGCCCTGCTTCCGATCGCCGGCAACTGGAGAGCCCGGCAACGGCCCGTACAATCGATACCCTCCACCGTATCTGTAGCGATACCGGTCGTTAAACATGTACGAGCCGGCCATCTTGTGTGCTTCATTAAAGACGTGGTCGATTTTCCCGGTGTAGTTATTGATGTGATAAATGGGGCTGCTGGAGTTCACCCGCGTCAGGTTTTCCCGCAAGGTCTCGCCGCGCGCCGCTTTGAGCGGGAAATCAGGTACGGGAACGCCTTGCTGCAGGATCGCCTTCGTTACGGAGCTGAAGCGGCTGGACGGGATTATGTTATTCGGGAACGGGTCACGGACCCACGTGCCATTCTCCAATTGACGCGTCGACATCGGGTCGTAAATCTGCCCAAACCTGACATCCCTGCCCAGTGCGTCTTTCCCCACGATCTTGCCGGAGTTGGAGTCCCGCGTAAAAGCAGGGTCAAACAGCCTCGAGAAATCCCCCTGATTGAAGGCCGGGATCGGCGCACTGTCATAGCTGCTGGCTATCGGGAAAGTCTTGTGCCGCTCTCCCTCATAGGAAAAGAAGAAAAAGGTCTTGTCGTGGACAACGGGACCGCCCACCGTGGCGCCGAAGTTGTGCAACTTCATAGGGTTCTTGGGACGTCCCTGCCGGTTGTTGTTCCAGGTGTTGGCGTTCAGGGCGTCGTTCTGACCCATGTAGAACAGAGTGCCGTGATACGCGTTGGTGCCGGACTTCAACCCATAGTTGGCCAGGCCGGTGTGGGTGTTGCCGTACTGCGCTGAAACCGCGCCTGTCTGCAGCTTGAATTCGCTGATCGCATCCACGGTCGGCGAATACTCCGAGGTGTTTCCGCCGTTGATGTCCATACGGCCGACGGTGATGCCTTCGACCAGCGTTTCGTGGGTGAACGACTGGCTGCCGTTGATCGAGCCCTCCCACTCGCTTCCGGTGGTACCAGGCAGACTCCTGAAGATGAACGACTGTATCTGCCGGGTGCCGTCACTCACGAACATCGGCCAGGCGTGCACCTCTAACTGCGTCATGTTGGAGCCGATCTCCGAGGTCGATGACTCGAGCAAAGGAGTGTCCATCGAAACCGTGACAGTCTCGCTGACCTCTCCCACTTCCATCTTGAAATCGGCCGTCACGGTCTGCGCGAGCAACACGTCGATGTTTTCCCGGACGGCTGTTTTGAACCCGGTTAGCGCGACCGTAACCTTGTACTTCCCGGGCTGGATGTACGGGATCCGGTAAACCCCGACATCGGTGGTAATTGTTTTGGTCTCGACGCCGGTCTCCACGTTGACGATGATCACCTCGGCGCCCGGCATCACACCTCCGGTTGCGTCAGTGACTGTCCCCGTGATGGTTCCGCGCCCGCTCTGTCCGAACAGAGGCACTGATAGCGCCGGCAGGCAAACCAGCAGAATCAGTAACCTGAACACCCTCTTTGCCCTCATAGACTCCCTCCTCCAACTGTGCTGAAAGTGGTCGCAATGCACTGCCCGAAGCGTGAACTGACGAGATACAAAGGGGAGCGGGATCGCGGTTAAAGAAGTTTGCGACACAATTCCGCCCCCTCCGGCCTGGGATGCCGTTCGCCTCTCTAGACTCCGCTTTTTTGGCAGTTTCAATTATCGTGCAGCTCGATTTGGACTGTCAATGAAATAGTGCAAGAAGTCGACACAAATCGAAAGAAAAGAAAAATGTGAGCCACCGTTCATGGCCTACGTCCGCAGCCAAGTGAAGGCAATCAGAGTTGCGGGAGGAAGCAGTTTTTCGTTTGATTACGGTTGACGAAGGACGACAGAGCCGCAAGCGGAGCGTCTTTTTGCGGAGCGCGGTCGGATAGGAAGGACCTTGAAAGACCTGAAGGACCTGAAGGACTAGGGGTCTTTCAGGTCCTTCAGGTCTTTCAGGTCCTTCAGGTCCTTCGTCCCGAAGCGCTTGCAAAAGCGCGGGGCTCGCTAAGTCGTTACATCCCCAGCAGCCTCGCGGCATTGTCGTGATAGACCTTGCGCAGAATGGACTCGGGAAGACCCAGGCCGTAAATCCTCCACCGACCTTGCGGCGGGACGCGGGCGGGGGAGTAGTCGAAGTACTCGTCTTCGGTTTCCAGGAAACGGTAGTAAATTCGGTACAGCTCGTCGCCGTAAACCTGCTGCGGATACTCGTCACCACGCGGTACCGCATCGGTGCCAAAAAGGATGCGGTCCTGGTACTTCTCGAAGAACTTTCGGGCTGTTCGCGGCTGGCGGCCCAACTCCCCGATCCGAGCCCCAAATTCAACGTGCATGTTCGGGTACTTCTCGAGCCACTCCCCTACCCATGCCAGGTTCTCCGAATCGCCGATATGGGCCAGGACGAACTGAGTGCTCGGATGCCGGGCGACCACACGGTTACGCGCCTCGTGCAGTTCCTTGTTGCTCGGGAAATTGCCGTGAAAAGACCAGTCGGGGTGGGCGTGCAGCTCTTCGTAGCGCTCGTTGAACCGGTCGATGGGAAGAAAGAAGGCCTCCGGGTCCGAAACATGGATGATTACGGGCATCTTGTTTGCGCCGGCAGCTTCCCACATAGGATCGAAACGCTTGTCGTCAACCTTGACCAGGTCGCCCTGGGTGATGTTCTCGCGCAGGTAAAGGCCGAGAGTCTTCAGTATCTTCAATCCCTTGGCGCCCTTTTTTCGCGCCTTCTGAATCTCGTCTCCCTGCCACTGGGGGTAGTTCGGCTGTTTGATATTCCACCAGGAGGGCTCGGTGAAGACGGCAAACCGGTCCGGGTGACGCTTCTGAAACAAATCCAGAGACTGGTCGAGACAAGTGCCGCTGCCGCCGGTGACATTGACCAGCAGCTTGATGTTTCGCCGGTCCATGACCGGGACGATCTCCGACAGCTCGGCGGTTGGGACCATCTTCCCGCCATCCGACGCCTTGTCAGCAGGGCCCGGACTCCAAGACAGATGCGTATGGAAATCAATCACCGGGAATTTCGACTTCTCGACCTTTGTTTCCGGCACGACCAGCATGCTCCGGGGCTCAAACTCGACCAGCGGAAGCTGACCGCGTGTTGCTGCCGCTTGTTTCCCTCCAGACTGTGCACCCATCGTTGTTCCCTCCGCCGATGCAGCCACCGCTCCCGCACCCATGGTCGCCATCCACGTCCTCCGACTCAGTCGGGCCATAGTTCCTCTCCTTGAAAATGGTGGCCCAGGCTACTGGTGCGCTGAAGCCACTTCCAGTTGCGCCTCCTGAACCGCCAGCCGTCGGGCCTGGGGGTTCAATGCCAGCGCCTTTTGCAGCTCTCGCTCGGCGCTGGCTTTGTCCTGGCGCTCCTCCAGAACCAGCGCCATCAGGTAATACCCTACCGTTTCCTTGCGCCCCCGGTACTCGAACCCGCCGGAGGTATAGGTCGCCGCTCGTTTCTCGACCTGCTCGAGGAGTCTTCGATACTCGGCCTCGTTGCCCAGCGCCTTCTGGGCGAGTGCTTGATAGTAGGTGCCCAGGTGCGGCTGCCGATATTTCTCTGCGACGATCGCCTCGAGGTATTTGCGAGCCTGCCCTTCCTGCTTCATCGCCTGATACAACCGGTACAGGTTCCAGTTGACGTGAGCGCGAAAATCCGGGGTCCGCGGAGCAACTTCCAAATTGCCGGGATAGGTCCCCGCTTCTTCATAATGAATCTTCGCCTGTTCCAGGTTATTGTCCCGCAGGGCCATATCCCCGAGCCTCTGGTTGACCTCGACCCACCCGTGGTGGATGCCATAGCTGCCTTCCCAGCTGTGGAAGTGCCTGGTCTTGAGCCCCTGGTAAGCCAGCCGGAGGTTGTCGGGGTCGCCCTGCTGCAGACGCAGGTCGATCAGCCGCGCCGTCAGGTCATCCCGCTGATCAACCGTCTTCGCCAGGCTGGCCAGGGACGTTAGCCGATCCGCAGGCGGGACCCCCAGGCTTTCCTTGATCTGGTCCAGCTCCATGAGCGCCCGGGCATCTTCGGGATCAGCCGCAATTGCCTTCCGGTAAGCCTGCTCAGCGGCCTTCAAATCCTTGTTCACCTGCTTTTCGGCGTATCCGACGTTGCGCCAGGCGAGGGAGGATCCCGGCTCGAGCCTGGCCGCCTCCCGCCAGTGACGCAAGCCCTCTTCCCGTTGGCCCAGCTCATAGTAGAGGAGGTTGCCGAGATAGAGGTGCCCCCGGGCATCACTCGGATAAGCCGCAAGCGCGGCTTCCAGCGCCAGTTTCTCTTCTATCCGGTGAGGGTTGGTGTACCGGGGCGACCCCTTGGCTGCCGCCTGGTAGAACTTGTCGCCGGACTCCTTCCGGCCCGCCAGCTGGTTAAAGTAGCCGCGCAGGTAGTTGACCATGGGATAAATGCCCTGCGCCGTTTTGCCTTCGGTAAGGCCGGCCAGCACCTGGTCGGCTTCCGCGTACGATCCGGCCTCCGCATAGCCGCAAGCCAATTCCAGGTAGTTCTGGACGTTGCCGGTCATGTACGAGGTCCAGGTGTTCTTCCACGGCTGGGTGTCTTTATGCAAGGCCGTTTCTGCCAGCAGCTTCTCGTGGCCGCCCATGAAGTGCATCGGATCCAACTCGAGCGCCCTTTCGGCGCTCGCGAGCGCTTTCTCCGGCTCATTTAGATATCGGTGGGCCACCGCTTTCAGCGCCCGGATATCGGCGAATTTCGCGTTCTGGCTCTCGGCCTCTCCCGCTTTTTCGATCGCGCCGCGGTAATCACCCGCGGCGAGGTCCAGGCGAACGAGGTTCAGGTAGGCAGGCGCAAAGTAATCGGACGTGTAACTGGCTCGGTGGAACTGCTCCCTGGCTTGGGCCTGATCCCTCAGGCCTAGGAATGCGAGCCCTTTCCCGAAATAGATGCGGGAATTGTCGTCATCTCGCTTCAGCGCGGTATCAAAATGGGACAAGGCCTCGTCCCAGCGTCCCTGCCGCAGGGCCAGAAATCCCATTTCGATGTTGACCCGGCTGTCACCCGGGTCCTTCTTGAGTGCCGCCTGGTAGTAAGGCAGCGCCTCTTCCGTGCGGACGTACTTGTCGAGCCACTCGCCCGCGTCGGCCAGCTCGTCCTGGGTCATCTTGGCGGGATCGCCCGGGTCTTTCTGACCCTCGGGCAGGTCCACCTTCTTCGGTGGCTGCTGCTGCAGTTGAATCCGCAAATCGCCTTTCGGACCGAACACCGCGAGATGAAGATCGTAAACCGTCGTCCCAGCCCCGACCGGCACTTCAACTGTGTAAGGCTTGTCGGGCGAAAGCCTCGCGATCTTTTCTTCTTTCAGAATGGTTCCGCGTTTGGCGTCCTTCAAAACCACCCGCAAATCGTCGAAGAGGCCGGTGGCATAGACCGCCGCAAATGCTTTTCCCGCCTGGAGGTCCGTGTTAACGGCAAAATCGACGTCGGCGTTGTGGTAACCGCGGGTGTCGCGCACCGGGTACCAGTAATCGGAGGCCGTACGAACCTGGTGGGGCGCCATCCAGTGATAGTCGGGCTGGTTATCGCTCCAGGCCCCCGCCTGAGGTTCAAAATACGCCCCGCCGCCTTCGGTCAGAATATCTTCCCAAATGCGGCCGGATGGCCCGGAGCCCCAAGTCCAGAGCTTCTTCCCCGGCATGACGTTGTGATTGGCGACGTGAACCATGCCCCCCTGGGCCTTGTGATCGTAGGTTCCGAACCAATCAGAAGGATTGTTGAAGGCAAAATAGCTTGAGGCATTCGGCGAGTTCTTCCACCAGGTCAGATCAACGCCGTTGTGCACCGGCCAGTTCCAGAACTCGTGCTTCCCGTGCCCGGTAACCATGTCACCCGGATACTGGGCTTGAGCCCATTCATTCGCATGGGTGGCCGCGGTGGCCCAGAACTGGAAAGGCTGGCGGTGGTTGGTGGGATTGATGAATACGTAGTCGCAGCGCATGTAGCTGCGGCCCGGAAAGACCGTGATTCCGACGAGCCACCTCATCCTGTAGACCGGCTCGGTTTCCCCGACCCAGACGGTCGCGCTGCCGTCTGCGTGCTTGATAACGCGGTGATCGACCGGCATGAAGCCCGACGGACGGTGCCCGTGAGGGAAGTTCCACTCGATTCCGCCTGAAATCCACGCCCCGGTCATGCTGATGAGCCCCGGCTTGATGGTCCGCTGCCAGTAGAGCCAAACGTAGTTGTTCGTCTTGTCGAGGGCGCCATGGACTCGACCCCCGATTTCGGGAAGCACCAGGATCTTGATGTACTCGTTCTCAAGAACCACGCCCTGGTAGGTCTTGTCCACCTTCTGGTTGGTCAGCGTTTCATTCAGGGTGTAAGGGTAGATCGGACCCTTCGGGTTGGGCGAGAGGGAATGGACCGCGGGCGGGCCGATCAACCAGGTCGGGATCACCATCGGCTCCTCGCGGACGGAGACCTGCGCAAAGCCAACGACGGCGAAAGCCGTCGCGACGAATGGAATGATCACCAACAAAGAGAAACGAGTACTCACGTTCTACCTCCTGGTTGGATGCCGGAGGCACGGTTTCTTTATCCACGAATTACACGAATTACACGAATTTCTGCCGGAGGCATTCGTGTAATTCGTGTAATTCGTGGATAAAGAAACCGTGCCTCCGGCACCGGACCTATTTCACCTCAATCTCCCCCACCCGATACCAGCCATCTGACTCCCGGCCATCGATGGCCAATTTGACGGCCGGATGGCCCGTGTGCGGATCAAGAACAGCCACCCGGACTGGATACTTGCCGGGCTTGATTCCCTCCGGGATGTAGATGCTCTCCTCGACGACCGCGTCGCCCGGCAGCCATTCGCGCAGCCTGGCTCCCGTGTTGATCACCTGAGGTCCCAGCTGCAACGCCAGGACGAAATCGCGGTAGATCGGAGCGACGCCGGCATTGAGCCACCACATGGAAATCGCGGCCATCCGCCCGGATCGGACCGAATTCGGATACTCGAGCCGGCGCAGGATGAACCGATATCCTATTTTCTTCTGAAACTCGTCATACTTCGCTTGCCACTCGGGCGGAATCGCAGTCGACTTGATGTTGATCGTACTGGCATGCCATCGCAGGGCCTGCTCGAAAATGTACTCCAGGTCGAATCCCAACTTGTGCCAGGACCCGGGCGTCCCGCAGGTTTCAAGTGAAACCGGGCTGCGCTTCCAGGCGTCTTGCGCCCGGGCGCGGACAACTCCTTGCGGGTAACTGTCGAGCATGTGGATGAAATTTTTGCCCGGTCTCCCCATGTCGCCCCAGCAGTCCAGACGCCATCCGGCGCCCCGTTCTATCCCGTAGGCCAGTGCCGGGATTTCATCGAAATTCATCAGCAGGGGCGTCCTCTTGAAGGCGTCGAGGTAGACATCGATCAGGGCTTTCTGAACCGACCAGGCGGGCAGGTACGGTCCCCATCCTTCTCCCCAGTACCCAACGGTCGAAACATCGACAGAATCCAGGTAAGGATGCCCGTCATAGCGACGGCCAAGCTCGCTCACAAGGGCCGTCCAGTGCTTGAAGTACAGCGGGTCGTCGGAATCCGGGGACCAGATCTGACCATCCTGGTCAGTATCACGGTTCGCGCGCCTGGCCCCGCTTTTCCGATACCATTCCGGCAGGGGGCTCTTCTGGTCATAGGGCATCACCCGCAGCTGCAACTGCTGCCCGTGGCTTCGCGCCTGCTCCAGGGCACCGTCGATGATGTCCCAATTGTACCGGCCCTGCTCAGGCTCCAGCTGGTACCAGAACCAACGCAGGTAGGCGACTGAAGTGCCGGGGAAATTTACCGGCGAAGGCGAATCGGGCTCTGCTTTCTCGGGTCCCACCTCGGACCACCTGAGATCCGGGTAGATGGCCTGCCGGTTGAACCTTTGAAACGTCGTAATCCCCATCCCCGGATTTACGAGGACGTCTTTGATTTCCCGCGGGCGGACGACGGTCGTGTTTTGGGAAAAGGCGCTACTGATTAATGACAGCTGAAGAAGGAAAAGGAAGGCAGTCGTTCTCATGATTTCGCTTTGACCGGATTCAAACGCGGCATGCGCGCGAATAGACTCCCAGCACTCCTCGGATCTTGTCGTGAATCAAAGCAGCGGGCTCCCGCGACAGCACGCCCGCGCGCACCGCCTCATACTGGAGCGGCAGGAACTGACTGACGAGCGTAAGGGGCGCAAGATTATCGGCCAGGTTTTTCAACAGGCGCGACAACGCCGCCTGCACCTCGGGCTTTGGCCAGTAGTAGCGGGAGCGGTCGCTATAGCTGTACTTGCGGGCATACCGGAGATACGCCTCGTCCCCGGTATAGTAACCCTTCCAATCACGCGGATCCTCGACCATGGCCCTTTCCAGAACGTCCCGAATGCCCGAGAGCTCGATCGACCGCCGGTTTTCGAGCCACTCCTCCTCGATGAAAGAGAGGGCGAAAACCGCTTCACGAAAGGCGAATGTAAGCCAAGGTCCGACTTTCAGGATCGCGAAATGGTCTTCGACCATTTGCGACAGGGCCTCGGGCTTCTGGTAGTCGGTCGAATGGGCTTCGTAAAGACAACCTCCGGCAGTTCGAATGAAAGCGGAAAGGTCCGCAGTCTTGCACCGACCGTACTCGAACACCGCATCGTCGGAATACTCGACGCCCGGCTGCACCACGACAGCAATGATTCGTTCCCAGACGCCTCCGAGCCCGCGTTTCTGGAGCTCCGTCTTCATAAGTCCGAGCGTCGACGCCACATCTTCTGGCTTCGTTACATCGGGTGCTTGCGCCTCGGCCCTCTCACCGCCGGGTACGGGGACCTCCGTACCGATGACGTAGACGGGCCGGGGGGAACCGGCTGCGTGCCCGTTGGCCGCTTCCTCGGCTACCTGCGCCAAGGCGGCTGCCCGTTCGGTCACCGTTTGCTCGTCAAGAGCCGACCGACGATCCCCAGCGTCGTCCGCACAGCGCATGCTGGCGTCCAGGTGGATCTTTGTAAAACCCGCCTCGACATAGCTTTTGACGAGGTCGGCAGCGTTCTTCATCGCCTCGGAAGCCGGTTTCGCGCGCCAGGGGTACGGCCCCAGATGGTCTCCGCCCAGGATAATGCTGTCGGCCGGTTAGTCCTCCTGGACCGCGAGCCGGCGAACAAAGTCGACGAAATCAGCCGCTTTCATTCCGGTGTAACCGCCGAACTGATTGACCTGGTTGGAAGTCGATTCAATGCAGAGAAGCGAGCCGTCCGCCTTGGAGTTCTTCATGGCGGCACGCAGGACGTGAGGGTTGGCCGAGCAGATCGAGCAGACGCCAACCGGAGTCCCATCCAGATTGGCCCGCACTGTGTCGCGGAGGGATTCAGCTCCGCTCCGCCATCCCTGTCTCATCTTTTCCTTTCTTTTTGCTTCGGTTATATACTATTTCCTTTCTTTTGTCACGGTTAAAGGACCGGAAGGACCGGAAGAGTGGTCTTTCAGTCTTTCAGGTCTTTCTGGTCCTTCCGGTCCTTCACTAACCCAGCAGCAACCCTTGCCCCACGAGATGCTCGATGATGCTCTGAGCCGCTTGTTCAGGCGGCTGCTCCACGGTCTTGATCGTCAGTTCCGGGCGGGCGGGCGGCTCGTACGGATCGTCGATACCGGTGAATCCCTTAATCTCTCCCCGGCGTGCCTTGGCGTACATCCCTTTGGTGTCGCGCTGCTCGCAGACTTCGAGCGGGGTATCGACGAAGATCTCTATGAAATTTTCACGACCCACCATGTTTCGGGCGTCGTTTCGCGTGCTGCGGTAGGGGCTGACCGCGGCGCAGATCACGCGGCCTCCGTGGCGCACGATCTCGGCAGCGACGAAGCCGATGCGGCGAATGTTGGTATCCCGGTCCTCACGACTGAAGCCGAGCCCCTTCGAAAGGTGGGTGCGTACCACGTCGCCATCAAGAACCGTGACCTGTATCCCTCGTTCGAGGAGCATGACGGTGAGCATCTCGCTGATGGTCGACTTCCCTGCCCCGCTCAGCCCGGTAAACCAGAGACAGAAACCCTGTCGGTGGCGGGCAGGATGGCGCGAGGAAAGTATCTCAGCCACTTCCGGCCGGGTGAACCAAGCCGGAAGGCTCATCCCCTTGTTCAGGTATTGATCGCGCACCTGGGTGCCGGATAGAGACATCGTCTTCACGCCCGGCTCGACTCGCGACACCTCTTCGTAGCGGTCCTCATCAGGGAGGTACACCATCTCTGTGAAAGGTATCGGCTTGACCCCGGTCTCTCCGGCATATTGCTCGACCAGATCCTGGGCGCTGTAAGGCGGATAGAAAGGCTTTCCCTTCGAATCCGAACCAGGTCCCGCGTGATCCCGGCCAACAATGAGGTGGTTCGCGCCGTAGTTGCGCCGGATGATGGCGTGCCACAGCGCTTCCCGGGGTCCGGCCAGCCGCATGGCGAGGGGCAGGAGGGAGAGCAACACCCTCTCCGGGTCGTAGTATTCACTCGTCAGGGCCATGTACGCTCGGACTCGGGTGTAGTGGTCAACGTCACCCGGCTTCGTCATCCCGACAACCGGATGGAGGAGGAGGGTCCCGTCGGTTTCGTTTATGGCCCGGCAGGTCAGTTCCTCGTGAACTCGATGAAGCGGGTTCCGGGTTTGAAAGGCCACGACTTGGGGCCTGCCTCGCCGGGCAAGGTCCCGACGAACCTGCTCCGGGGTGAGGCGCAAGGACCGGAAATCAGGATGGTACGGAAGTGCCAAGAGACGAAGAGGACCGGAAACAGCCAGCTTTCCCCACCTGTACATTTCGGCGACGAGAGGATGGCGTTCATCCCGGGTTCCGAGGAACTGCGCGGCGCATTCGTCCAAATCCCAAGGAAAGACCTCCTCGATTCTCATGACCGCCAAGGGGAGGTTCCGTGAGTCTCTGAGGACGATCTCCTCATCAAGCCGGGGTTTCGAGTCAGCGTCAACCGGAAGGAGGATAGGCACAGGGAAGAGACACCCGTTTGCAAGGCGCATCTGGCCGAGGACCGACTGATAGTCGCTCTTCCCCATGAACCTGTCGAGCGGAGAGAACCCGCCGGTCGCCAGGAGCTCGAGATCGCACACTGAACGGTCGGAAACCTGGATCGAGCGAAGCATGCTCGACCGGAGGCGAAGTTCTTCGCGCTCCTCAGCGGGCGGATTGAGATCGACCAGAGCCCCCCCGTACGGAGGGATCAGAATGTCGGAATTGGGCATGGAAACTCCTTCAAATCGCGAGAACAGAAACTTCAGTAGGATAGCACGGGGTGCATTTGTATTTCCTGCTAGTCCGCGAGCGCAGCGAGCCTTCGGAGTGCGCAAGCCATGCTTGCGCACTCCGAAGGCGCGCTGCGCTCGCGGTACAATACCTTTAACAAAAGGAGTCAGACATGATCGTTCGACTGGCCGTTCTCGTTCTGGTGCTTTCTTTTGGCTATCTGGCTGCGGCCGAGGAGGACTATCCAACCCTCGCGATCGGCCAGCAGGCGCCTGATTTCAGGCTTCCGGGCGTCGACGGTCGACAGTACACGTTGCGCGATTTCCAGAAGGCGAAAATACTTGTCGTCATCTTCACGGCGAATCACTGCCCGACCGCCCAGGCTTACGAGGAGAGAATCAAGCAACTGGTCACAGACTTCAAAGACAAAGGCGTGGCCTTCGTAGCCATTTCTCCGAACGATCCGAAGGCGGTGCGACTGGACGAGCTGGGCTGGACCGATCTAAGCGATACCCTCGAGGAGATGAAACTGCGCGCGGTGCACAAGCGGTTCAACTTCCCTTACCTCTACGACGGAGAGACCCAGCAGGTAGCGAAGGCGTACGGCCCCAAAGCCACTCCGCACGTGTTCATCTTCGACCAGGCGCGAAAACTCCGATACGTGGGAAGACTCGACGAGAACGAGCGGCATCCGGACCAGGTAACGAGCCCCGATGCGCGCAACGCGATTCAAGCCCTGGTGGCGGGGAAGCCGGTGCCGGTCGAGCAGACGAGAACTTTCGGCTGTTCGATCAAGTGGGCCGACAAGCGAGGGTCGGTTGCCGAAGCCTTGGCCAAATGGGCCCAGGAATCGGTCTCGCTCGAGGTTTCCACACCTGCCGCACTTCAGCAACTGCTGCAGAACAAGACCGATAAGCTCCGGCTGGTGAATGTCTGGGCGACCTGGTGCGGACCTTGCGTGGTGGAGTTCCCGGATCTCGTCACAATTAACCGGATGTATCGGGACCGGGAATTCGAGTTGATCACGATCAGTGCCGATGATCCCGAGGACAAGGACAAGGCGCTTGCGTTTCTGAAGAAACAGCAGGCGTCCGGCATGAACCTGATCTTCGCTGAAAACGCCTACAAGCTTTTTGACGTCCTGGATGATTTTGCCGGAGGGAAGATGTCGAGCGGCGCTCTCCCCTACACCCTGCTTATCAAGCCGGGAGGAGAGGTCATCTACCGCAAGGAAGGCAAGATCGATCCTCTCGTGGTGAAGCGAGAGATCGTCAAGGTGCTGGGGAACACTTACAAATGAAACAGGTCATTCAGGCAGGTTGTAAGGGCTACGCGCCAGGCCGAACTCCTCAACCTTGTACGCTGGTCATCTTTGGCGCGAGCGGTGACCTCACCCGGCGGGAACTGATGCCCGCCCTGTATCAGATATTCTCCAGGGATCTTCTGCCTGACCCCTTCGCCGTCATCGGGTTCGCCCGGCGGCCGTGGACCGACGAGACCTTCCGAGAAGAGATGAAACGGGCCGTAAGCGCCCGGACTTCGGTGAACGCCGAGTCGTGGCAGACTTTTTCCGGGCGTCTTTTCTTTACCCAGGGGGACTTCGCCGAACCCGGCTTCGAGTCGTACCGCCAGCTGCGGGACGCCGTCTCGAAGGCTCAAAACAACGCGAATATCCCGAAAAACGTCCTTTTCCATCTGGCCACACCGCCGGAGCACTATCCGACCATTGTCACAGGACTGAAAGTGTCCGGCCTGGCCGATTCAGAGGCAGGATGGCGCAGAATCGTGATTGAGAAGCCGTTCGGGACTAATCGGGAGTCGGCTTGCGCGCTGCACCAGTACCTGCTTCAGGCGTTCAAGGAAGAGCAGATTTATCGTATCGATCATTTCCTGGGCAAGGAAACGGTTCAGAACATGCTGGTTTTCCGGTTCGCGAACCCGAGCTTCGAGCCGATCTGGAACAGGAACTACATCGACAATGTGCAGATCAGTGTTGCCGAGGAGATTGGGATTGAAGGGCGGGCCGCCTTCTACGAATCAACCGGGGTGCTCCGGGACATGGTCCAGAACCATTTGCTGCAGCTGCTCTGCATGGTTGCCATGGAGCCTCCTCTGCATTTTGACGCCCTCTCGCTGCGAAACGAGACCGTCGACGTTTTGCGGGCAATTCGACCCTTTGACCCGGCCGTGGATGCGGTCCGTGGGCAGTACGGACCCGGCGATGTCCGGGGCAACGGGGCTGCAGGTTACAGGAACGAGAAGGGAGTCTCGTCTTCCTCGAATACCCCAACTTTCGCCGCCCTGCGGATGCGGGTCGACAACTGGCGCTGGGCCGGGGTGCCGTTTTACCTGCGAACGGGCAAACGGATGTCGCGCAAGCGTGCTGAGGTCACGATTGAATTCAAACCCACTCCGCACCTGATGTTCCCGCTCGACACGTCGCGGCCGCAGCAGAGTAACGCGCTGACTTTTCGGCTGCAGCCTGAAGAGGGGATCATCCAGCGATTCATCGCCAAGCAACCGGGGCCCGAGATCTGCATGCAGCCGGTCAGCATGACGCTCCTGTACGCCGATGCCTTCGGCATAGAGAAGCCGCCGTCTGCCTACGAGTGGCTCTTGCTCGACGGGATGAGAGGGGAGCAGACGCTGTTTGCGAGGGGTGACTGGGTTGAGGCAGCCTGGGCGCTCGTCGATCCGGTCATCAGTCACTGGGAAGCCACTCCGGCGCCCGATTTCCCGAATTACCCGGCCGGCAGCGACGGGCCCGAGGCCGCGTCGGCACTGCTGAAGAAGGATGCTCGCGAGTGGCTAAATGCCTGACAGAAAGGACCTCAAGGACCTCAGAGACCTCAAGGACACAAACAGCAACCCCGTCCTTGCGGTCTCTGAGGTCCCTGGGGTCCTTTGAGATCTTCTCACAAGCTCACCACCCCACCGCCGCCCCGTCGGGGGCGCGGCGGTCACAACCGCCTTCAAGAACATCCCGCTTCGGGTCGTACACGATCGCTTCCACAACTCCTTGGGATTGGATTTCGGTTAAGGAATGCCCCAGTGAGGTAAGGATTCCGAGGGTGTCGGGTGAAAACCCGTAGCGTTCGTAGCTGATTCTATCCGGCAGCCACTGCTGGTGAATCCGGGGGGCATCGACCGCTTCCTGAACATCCATTCCGAAGTCCACGACATTCAGAATTGTCTGCAAGACGGTGTTTATGATGGTGCGCCCTCCCGGGCTTCCTGTCACCATGAAGATCTTGCCGTCCCTCGCCAGGATTGTCGGAGTCATGCTTGAGAGCATGCGCTTGCCTGGACCCGCCAGATTCGGCTGCGTTCCGATCAGGCCCTTCTCCGTGGTCAATCCGGGCCCCGCATTAAAATCACCCATCTCGTTGTTGAGCAGAAAGCCAGTGCCGGGAACAACGATTCTCGATCCGTACCCTGCCTCGAGAGTAAAGGTCAAGGCAACGCCATTGCGCTCTCCGTCGACGACCGACAGGTGCGTCGTGCTGTCGCTTTCGCGAGGCCAGTCAAAGCTGGCCGGCGAGGATTTTGACGCGCGATCTTTACTAATCGTCTCTCGCAGGCTAGCCGCGTACTCCTTGGAGATCAGCTTTTGGATGGGCATGTCCAGGTTGGCATCCGGGTCACCCAGGTAACGGGCGCGATCCGCGTAGGCCCGTCGCATTGCTTCGACGATCAGGTGCAGGACGCCGGCCGACCCGAACTTGAGCTTCTCCAGGTCGAACCCCTCTACGATATTCAGCATTTCGAGGAGGACAGTGCCGCCGGAACTGGGAGGCGGCATCGAAATCACTTCCACCCCACGGTAGGCGCCACGAAGAGGGACCCGCTTATGCGCCTTGTAGTTTTCGAGGTCCGCCCGGTTGATCAGACCTCCGTTGGCCGCCATTTCCTTTTCGATCAGTTCCGCCGTCACTCCCTTGTAGAAGCCGGCCGGACCGAGCTCGGCAATCCGCCCCAGAGTCTTGGCCAGATCGGTCTGCTTCAAGATTTCGCCCGGTTCGTAGGGGACGCCTTGTTTCGAGAATTGGGCGACGGAAGCGGGATACTTTCGCATCCGCGGAAGCACCCCCTTCAACGAATCGCTCAGGCCCTGACTCACTTCAAAGCCGTCTCGGGCCAGCTTGATAGCCGGCTCTACAAGCCGCTTCCATGGCAGGCGTCCCTTCTCGCTCCACGCCAGGTGCAATCCGGCCACCGTGCCCGGGACCCCGACAGAGAGGTGGCTGTAATGGTGCAGTTCCTCGTCGTAGACTCCCGCTCGCAGGAACATTTCGGGCGAAGCCTTGGCGGGGGCCATCTCACGGAAATCGTAAGCTTGCGGTTCTCCGCCGGCAGGCCGGTAAACGATGAACCCGCCTCCGCCGATGTTCCCGGCAGTCGGGTGAGTGACGGCCAGAGCGAAGGCGGTGGCGACCGCAGCGTCAATCGCGTTGCCGCCCTCTTTCAAAACCTGGACGCCCGCCCGCGAGGCCATTTGATTCTGACACACGACCATGCCTCGACGAGCGCGCACCGGCGGCGAAGAGGCGGCGGTCAGTTCGAGCATCATGCCAATTCCACACACGGCAAGCAGGAACGCGAAACGACGGTTGAAACGCGGCATGACGCACATTCTAACCCGTTTTTCCCTTTTTCTTCGCCCCTTCCCCCCTTCGCCCCTTCGCCCCTTCACCCCTTCACCCCTGCGCCCCTTCCCCCTATACTGCTTCTCCATGAGCGCACAAGCGACACGGTACAGCGAACAAATGGCAAAAGCTGTCAGCTTTCTTCAGAAAGAGATCGGGCCACCACCTCCCGTTGCCGCAGTGCTGGGTAGCGGCCTGAGCGCGGCGGGGGATTCCTGGCAGAAAATCGGAATCATCTCGTACAGCCGGATCGCCGGGTTTCGAAAACCGGGAGTCGCGGGTCATCCCGGCGCTCTGTGGATGGTCCGAAATGGGGACACCTGCTTCGTCGCACTCGCCGGGCGCTGCCACTACTACGAGGGATTCTCACTTCCCGAAATCGTGTTTCCGGTCCGTGTCCTCGCTTCGTGGGGGGTGACCCGCTTCATCCTCACAAATGCCGCCGGGGCTATCCGTCCGGGCCTTCAGCCGGGCAGCTTCATGCTGATCAGCGATCACATCAATCTGATGGGTGACAATCCGCTCCGTGCGCTCCCGGTCACTGGGCTCGGGGATACGTTCCCGGACCTCACCCAGGTTTACTCGGCGTCGCTCCGTGAGATCGCCCGGGACTGTGCGGAAAGCATCGGACTCGAACTGCAGGAAGGAGTTTACGTCGCTGTGACGGGTCCTAACTTTGAGACGCCGGCGGAGATCCGCATGTTTGGCAAACTCGGCGCTGACGCGGTCGGGATGTCCACGGTGCCCGAGGTCATAGCGCTGGCCCAGATGCGGTGCCAGGTACTCGCCATTTCACTGCTGACAAACCCAGCCGCCGGAACGACTTCCGAGCCGGTGTCACATGAGGAAGTGCTGAGCGCGGGAACGCGGGCGGCCGAAAAGCTCGGCCGGCTGATTGTTGCGATTGCGGCCAAAATTTAACGCGAGCGCAGCGAGCCTTCGGATCAGAGCATGGCTTGCGCACTCCGAAGGCTCGCTCCGCTCGAGTTACGCGAGCCTCTTGATCAGTTGCTCCGCAAACTGATCGGTGTTGAGGCTGCCGCCCAGGTCTCTGGTTTTCTGACCTTCGGCCAAAGCCCGGTTATAGGCGTTCTTGATCTTCTCCGCGACCGCCTTCAGCTCGTCGTCGCCAGCCTGATCCGAGAGGTGATTGAGCATCATTACAGCGGACATGAGCAGGGCCAGGGGGTTCGCAATCCCCTTCCCAGCGATGTCCGGGGCGGAACCATGAACCGCCTCGAAAACCGCTTCGTGCTCACCGATATTAGCCCCTGGCACCAGCCCGAGGCCGCCAACCAATCCGGCGCACAGATCGCTCACGACGTCGCCATAGAGGTTCTCGAGCAACAGGATGTCAAACTGCGAGGGGTCCTGCACGAGCTTCATGCAGCCCGCATCGATGATCAGCTCCTGGTACTCGATGTTCGGGTAGTCGACACGATGAATGTCCTGGGCACACCGGATGAAAAGCCCGTCGGTCATCTTCATGATGTTCGCTTTGTGAAAAACGCTGATCTTCCTTCGGCGCCGCTGGGTGGCATAGCGGAATGCCCAGAGGGCAATCCGGCGACAAGCCAGCTCAGTCGCGACTTTCATGCTCATCACGACACCCGGAGTCACTTCGTTTTCTACTCCGCTGTAGAGCCCTTCGGTGTTCTCGCGGACGATGACAATGTCAACGTTTTCGAATCTGGCCTGAACTCCGGGTAGGTTTCGGACCGGTCGGACGGCTGCGTAAAGCTGAAGTTTTTGACGGAGCTGCACGTTTACCGACGTGAACCCCTTTCCGACCGGGGTCGTGCACGGTCCCTTCAAGGCGACCTTGTACTGCCGGATTGCCTCCAGTGTCTCCTCGGGCAGGACGTCTTGACCATCGGCGAGAGCCGCGATTCCTGCCTTCCTTTCGATCCAACGTATCTGAGCACCGGCCGCGGCAAGGATGGCTTTGACGGCTACCGTAATCTCGGGGCCGATCCCGTCTCCAGCGATGAGGACAATGTCGTAGGTTTTCATGATTGCTCCTGCTTCGCCAAACGTATGAAACCAAGAGAGATTGCTGGTTTTCAGTATCTCAGGCCTACGGTTGACGATCAAGCGGGCACGAGGTGGGGTGGAAAGGACCTCAAGGGCCTCAAGGACCTCAACGACATTCCAGAACAGAACTTCTAGTCCTTGAGGTCCTTGAGGTCCTTGAGGTCCTTTCCTCCGGCCATCTGTAATCTTGAACGCTAAACGGTGAACGTTGCACCGTCCTCGCGATAGAATGGCTGGCGGTGAATCCTTACCTCAACAGGCTGATGATCCAGGAGCCCGAGCAGTTTTTCGGCCGCAGCAAGGATGTGGGCCGGGTCCTGGCACGAGTCAGTTCTCCGCGTCCCCAAAGCGTGTCTCTCGTCGGGGAGCGGCGAATAGGCAAATCGTCGCTTTTGTACCATCTGACATCTGCCGACGTTCGTCGTCGGTACGTCGGCCAGGACGATCAGCTGGCTGTCGTTTTTTTTGATCTGCAGCAGCTGCATGATCTTCCTCCCGACCGGTTCCTGCTGCTCCTGACGGAACGCATCAGGCGGGCAGTGGTTGAAGCAGGGACCTCACTTTCCACTCCGGGGACAAGCGGGGGGTATGCCGAATTCCAGGCTGTGCTGGAGCAGCTGAACCAAGCTGGTCAGCGCCTCGTGCTGCTGTTTGATGAGTTTGATGCGATCACCTCAAACCCGCTCTTTACCAAGGAGTTCTATTCTTTCCTGCGCTCGATGGCCAACAATTACGCGGTCTCTTATGTGACGTCTTCCCGCATTGAGCTCCAGAGCCTGTGTCACTCGGCCGAAATCGCTGACTCCCCCTTCTTTAACATCTTCAGCAACGTGTATCTGCGACCGTTCGAGCCGGCTGAGGCCCTCGAACTGATCTGTGCGCCCTCGAAAAGAGCGGGACACCCGCTGGAGGACTACGCCGACCAACTGATCGACATGGCTGGTTATCTGCCCTTCTATCTCCAGATCGCCTGCTCAGCCTGCTTTGACCACGTGGCGGAGAACCAGGGCCGGATAAGTGACGTCGAGGCAGTCGAAGCTCGCTTCCTGGAAGAGGCAGGCCCCCATTTCGAATACCTGTCTGATCACTTCGGCGACGACCAACTTCGGGTCCTGATCGCTATCGGAAACGGCAACCAGCCGCGGGTCGAGGATCTGGGAGCCGCGCGAAAGCTGGTACGCGACGGTCTCCTGACGGTGACTGGCAAGGACCAGAAACAAGAGTTCCGGATCTCGTCTCGACTTTTTGCCGGGCATCTCCTTCAGGAGGTCCGGCAACGCAAAGGCCGGAAAACAGGGCAATCGGGGGGCTCGGTGAGCCGGGTTCTGAGAGCCGGGGATCGACTCGAACAGTACGAGGTGATCGGTAAGATCGACGAGGGAGGGATGGGATACGTCTACCAGGCGCGCGATACGGTTCTCGGGCGCAAGGTGGCGATGAAGATTGTCAAGCCGGAATTGCTCGGCACAGAAACTCTCCGCCGGCGCTTTCTCCAGGAGGCCCGACTCGCGGCCGGCCTGAGCCATCCCGCCATCACTGCAGTTTATGAATTGACCGAGTACGAGGACCAGGTCGTTCTGATCATGGAATGGCTGGAGGGAAAGACCCTCAAGCAGAAAATCCGGGAGGAGGGGAGGATTCCCTGGAGGCAGATGGCCGGATGGGCCAGCCAGGCGGCCGCCGGGCTGGAAACCGCGCACCGTCAGGCGATCGTTCACCGGGATATCAAATCGGCGAATCTCTTCATCACTGTCGGTGAGCAGCTGAAGATCCTTGATTTCGGCCTCGCCAAAAATGTTTCGCCAGTCACGGTTTCCGGACTGACCGAACATGAGTTAAGCTCCGCCGGAATGGTCGTGGGGACCATCGACTA
The DNA here is from genome assembly GCA_003819755.1 of Acidobacteriota bacterium. Classification (GTDB taxonomy): domain Bacteria; phylum Acidobacteriota; class UBA6911; order RPQK01; family RPQK01; genus RPQK01. Next base: position 24,819 of record RPQK01000017.1, read on the forward strand.
CATGTCGCCGGAGCAGGCGTGCGCGGAACGAGTCGATCATCGTACGGACCTGTTTTCGCTCGGTGTCGTCCTCTTCGAGGGGCTCACCGGTGCTCTGCCTTTTCGCAGGAGCAGCGCCGCCGCCTCGATTGACGCGATACTTAACCAGCCAGCCCCGGATCTTGCCCTGTATGAGCTTGAGAGGGCAGATCGAGTCGAGCCGATCTTGAACAGGCTGCTCGAAAAGAATCCCGCCAGACGCTATCAAACTGCGGCCCAGGTAGAGAAGGATCTCAACGATCTGCTGAAACCGCGTCGATTTGGGTGGTGGTAAGGGGGAAAGGGTATGCACGAATTACACGAATTACACGGCGCGGCGTAGCCGCAACCAAAAGCCTGCCCGATGAAGAAGAAAGACAGAATGTCGAATATCGAATATCGAATGTCGAATGTCGAAGTGAGGAAGAAATGA
>RPQK01000018.1 GCA_003819755.1 Acidobacteriota bacterium
CGACTTCTGCCTTCTGCCTTCTGCCTTCTGCCTTCTGCCTTCTGCCTCTTCCTAACTTCTGACTTCTAACCTTCTAACTTCTGACTTCTGACTTCTGACTTCTGACTTCTAACTTCTGACTTCTAACTTCTGCCTTCTAACTTCTGCCTTCTAACTTCTGACTTCTGACTTCTGACTTCTAACTTCTGCCTTCTGCCTTCTGCCTTCTAACCCGGGATTTAGACCGGACATATTATATTCGGGTTCGTGGAGCTTTTTTCGCCTGTTGCGGCAAGTTTTAAGTACAATTTGCCGGGATCTTCATGGAAGGAATCAAAAAGGAATGACGGTGCACGATCAGCAATTGAGAAGCAGGCGGAACTTTCTGCAAACAGGCCTTGCCACGCTCTGTGTGGCCGGCCTGAGCGCCACGCGCAGCCAGGCAACCGCGACGGCGGAAGCGAAGATGTTCAAAACCCTGGGCACCGGCCACATTGGAGTAAAGGCTGGGCAGGTTCAGGCGCTCGAGAGCGCCATCCGTTTCGGGTTTGGCGGAGTGAACGTCCATGCGGACGACCTTGAAAAAATGACCGGCGATCAACGGAAAGAACTGATTGCCCGTATGAAGGAGCACCGCGTGCAATGGGGGGTAAGCGGTCTTCCGGTTCAGTTCCGGACGACTGACGAGGACTTCAAAAGGACAATTGCCGCATTGCCCTCGCGGGCAAAGGTGCTGGCGGAAGTCGGAGCGATTCGGATTTGTACGTGGATCCTCCCGGGACACGATTCATTGACCTATCGGCAGAATTTCGAGCGCCATCGCAGCCGGCTTGCCGAAGTCGCCGCCATCTTGAAAAACGAGGGATTGGTGCTGGGGCTCGAGTTCGTCGGCCCGAAGTCATCACGCGACCGAAGCCGATTCCATTTCGTCCACACGCTCGAGGAGCAACTCGAGCTCAATCAGGCGATCGGGAGCGATAACGTGGGGGTTTTGTTGGATTCCTATCACTGGTTCACGTCCGGCGGATCGGTGGCGGACATCGAGAAACTAACCGGAAGACAGGTCATCGAGGTCCACGTAAACGATGCCAGGGTGGGAATTCCCGTCGATCAACTGCCGGATGGGAAGAGGGCCTTGCCGTGCAGCACCGGTGTGATTGATTTGAAGGGCTTCATGACGGCACTCGCCAAGATCGGCTACGAGGGGCCTGTCACCTGCGAGCCCTTCGACCAGGAACTGAACGAACTGGACGACGAGACGGCGATCAAGAAGACCGCCGAAGCTCTCGACCGGGTCTTCGCATTGTTGCCGAGTTGAACGGTGGCATCATCAGCGGCGGTTGAGTGACTGGCCACAAAACGGCGAGTCACTCAACCGCCGCTGATACTGCCCGCAGTACCGGCCGTCGAGCCAGCTTACCCGCGCAACGTCAGCATCGTTTTGCTTCCGTCCCCGGTCTCGATCTCCAAGCCCCGCTCATTTCTGCTCGGATCATTCCAACTGTAAACCCGGGTGACGTCGTCAATCTTATGAGTGAGAAGACTCGCAGGCGGTTGCAGGACTGTAATTGAAATGGTGTTGGGCGCCCTCACATCGACCCCGGAGGTGGTCCCTGGCGCTCCCAACGTGGTTGCCACAGACTGGAGCGGCAGGTCCCTGAAGACTTTTTCCGTCGAGCCGTCGGGCTTGATTACATCCACTTGGGCCCTGCGGCTGTTCAGCCTGTCGTTGAACCCACTGAAAAAAGGAATCCAGGTGGTCGCCGAGACCTCCTCGCGCCCTATCGTTGCCGCGCCCCCATCCGATCGACTTCCACGTTTCATGTAGTGCACCGCCTTACAAAATAAGTAATACACCGGAACGCTTATGCTTTCCGTGTAATCTTCAGCCAGCTTAGCACAGCAATCGTGCCAACCCCACCGTGGGGCTCGCTCAGGCGGAGGGATAACTCGCCACAGCCCGCGCCTCGCGGGCCGGAAAGGCCTCCAGTCTCGGTTTGCGGTCGATTCAAGGCGACCCCATTCCTTCCTCACCCCACCCATGTTGCTCGAAATTTGAACCCGGGACTTAACAAATCATATAATCGATCTCAGCTTCCTCAGCTACACAGTCGGTCTTTCGTAAGCAGCCTTAAAAGCAGTTCGGTTGTGCGGTACGCCTGTTAAGAACATTCTCGTGCGCCTGCAGTTGCACAAACGGCACTATGAAAGGAGAAAAGGCCGTGAATTTGAAGGACTTCTGCTCGAGAAAGCTGATCGCGGTCCTGGCTTTTGCAGTAGGATTGGGCGCAGCCGGCTATCCCCTGCATTATCGATCGGATCGATTAAAGGATGAAGTGACGGAACTGGCCAAAAAGAACCACAATCTCCAGGAGGAAAACGACAGACTTCGCTACATCAACAGCCTTTCCGTAGAGTTCTCGATGGACCCGCTGATCGTCACGTTGGTCGATCAGCAATCTCGTCAGTACCTGAATCACAAGTCGGCCGAATGGCGTCTCCTGAAAACCCCGGAGTTCCTAACTTACATAATGTTGTCGCTCATCTACGCGGAATCAAAAGGTGATCCGGGAGCCGTAGGGGACGGAGGCAAGGCCCGAGGTCTGACGCAGATTTGGGTGACCACCGCGCGTGACTACGGAAATGTCTCCGCCGAGCAACTGCTCGACCCGGAGACGAACATCAATTACTCGTTCAAGCATTTTCACGAGTTGCTGAAGAAGTACCACGGGAACCTGGCGATGGTGCTCTATGCCTGGAACCGGGGGCCCGGAACAGTTGATCGGCTGTTGCAGTACGGCCAGACGCCGGAGAACGGGTACGGCAAGAGAGTGTACCAGGCTTCTCTGGATAACAACCGCCACTTTGCCCTTCGCGAGTAGCCGTTTGACTCCCCCAAACGGCCGCACAGGGGCGGGAGCTCCTCCCTAAACTGCTTGATATTTCAGCAGCTGTCTCCCGCCCCGGCACCTTCGGACCCTGATTGTCAACAGAACCACAATTCAGGCCAATTAGTGCTACCATGGGCACATGGACATTTCCAGCCTGGCCTTGGCTCTCGGATCGAGCCTCACGGCCGGTTTGAACCTTTACATCACGGTTCTGACGCTGGGGCTGATGCACCGCTACGAGATTCTTTCGCTGCCCGGGCAACTCGAAGGGCTCTCGAATCCCTGGGTCATGGCCGCGGCCGCGGTGTTATTGGTGATCGAGTTCGTGGCGGACAAGGTTCCCTACGTGGACAACATCTGGGATTCGGTCCATACCTTCATTCGAGTTCCGGCGGGAGCCTTCCTCGCCAGCTCGGCAATGGGCGACGCTCCCTCTCACATCACCTGGATTGCGGCTCTGCTCGGCGGGTTCGTGACGTTGACCAGCCATGGCGCCAAAACGTCAACCCGGCTCGCGGTCAACTCCACTCCGGAGCCCTTCACCAATTGGTTTCTCAGCATCACTGAGGACGTCCTTAGCCTTGGCCTGCTCTGGCTTGTCTCGAGCCACCCCTACGTGGCGGTTGTCTCTGCCCTCATTTTGCTGCTGATCTTCTTTGGGCTCATTTACATGTTCTATCGCTTCCTCAAATACCTGTTCCGCAGGCCTCGGCCGGCGCCACGCACCGAGATCTATCGCCCGTCCCGCTAGTGTCGGGTTTTCTTGCCAGCAGCCGCAGTTGATCCTTGCGTTCCGAGAGCGCCAATTCTCCTCTCTCCATCAGGCCTCAGGCACGGCGGCCTTCGGCCCCTGTGAGTTTTGAAGGCACGGCCGCCAGTGGCACTCCGGTTGCTATCCCTACTGGCGATGAGGGAGAAAATGAGCGAAACTTTTTGCGAGTCCAAACGACAACAGACCAGCCTGCTCGCCCCCGTCGAACGGCGAATACTCGGGTGGCTGGCTCAACGTACTCCGACCTGGATCAATTCAGATCACCTGACGATCCTCGGCTTCGCGGCGTTCGCCGCGGCGGGAGTCGGCTATGCTCTATCGACCACGACCCCTGCCTGGCTGCACTTCGTCAATCTGTGCCTCTTCCTCAACTGGCTGGGTGACAGTCTCGACGGGACGCTCGCCCGGTACCGGAACCACCTGAGGCCTCGTTACGGTTACTACGTGGACCATGTTACGGACACGGCGGGGAGCCTGATCCTTGTCTTGGGCCTCGGCATGTCGCCGTACATGAGCGGCCGTGTCGCCCTGGCGGTCCTTATCGCCTACTTTATGCTGTCGATCAACAGCTACCTGGCCACCCACGCACTCGGGACGTTCCGCATCTCATTCTGGAAATTCAGCCCGACTGAGCTTCGCCTGCTGCTCGCTGTCGGCAACCTGGTGCTGCTGTTCCATCCCATGGCAACAGTCGCCGGCTCCCGTTATCTGCTTTACGATGTCGGCGGGGTCGTCGGCATCGCCTGCATGGTGGCGACCTTCGTCGCGTCGGCTATAACCAACACTGTTCGGTTGTATCGCCTGGAGCCCCCGCAGGGGCGCCGGCTATGAGTCAAAACGGCGCCTCCACAACCTTCCGGCGGATCTGCCGATTTAACCTGGTCGGGGCGGTAGGGATTGTGGTGCAAGTCACCGTCCTGTCCGCTCTGACCTGGGGCCTGAACGTTCATTACCTGGCCGCTACGTTCCTGGCGGTCGAGGCGGCGATTATCCACAATTTTCTGTGGCATCAGGCGTGGACCTGGAAAGACCGTGAACCTGGAGGCTTTATTGATCGCCTCTGGCGGTTCAATCTGACGACAGGGTTGATGTCGCTCGTCGGCAATCTGCTGCTCATGCCGTTGCTGGTAAAGGGGCTTGGGTTTGCTCTGATTCCGGCAAATCTCCTGGCGATAGCAGCCTGTGCGGCCGCAAACTTCCTGATGGCGGACCGACTGGTGTTTAAGTGAAGATTCACTTTGAACAGAGCCGCAAGCAAAGCGCTTTTGCTCGGAGCGACCCGGCCCGAACATAAAGCGCAAAATGAGCACGGGCCGGGTCGCTCCGTGAAAAAGCGCTTTGCTTGCGGCTCTGTTCGATCAGGCGAATGTGCTAATGTCTTCCCGTGATCATCGCCATGGCGGGCCTTCCCGGCTCCGGCAAAACCAGCATCGCGCAAGCTCTGGCCGAGCTCCTGCCGGGACTCGTGATCAGCAAAGACGAAATTCGTACAGCGCTTTTCCGGCCAGAGGAAATTGACTATACCCGGGCTCAGGACGATGTTTGCTTTGCCGAGATGCTCAGGCGGACAGAAGCCTTCCTGACGCAGTCACCCGGGCAATGCGTCGTCCTCGATGGTCGGACCTTTTCGCGGTCGGCCGACATGCAGGAAGTCATGGATTTGGCCGACCGACTGAGAGAACCGCTTTACGTCATCGAATGCTTTTGCTCCGACAAGGAAGCATGCCGGCGGATCGAAGCCGATATGAAAGAGAGGCGACACCCGGCTGCCAACCGCGACTACCGCCTCTACCTCGAAGTGAAGGCCCGCCGCGAGCCTTTGCCCTTACCAGCACTCCGCCTGGACACTAGTTTGAACATGGCCGCCTGTATCGCGTTGTGCATGAACTACCTCGGCCGCCCGCAACTGTGACAGAATGTCTTCTTCCTTAAGGAGGCGCAATGCGTAGTCGTCACGTTCTTCTGTCCGTACTGCTGATATTGATCTCCCTTCCCGCATTGGCTTTTCAGCACGACTCTGAGGCCAAGTCGGAAGTTCCCGTGCTCAGCGATTTCCACGAAGTGATCTTCGTCATCTGGCACGAAGCGTGGCCGGCCAAGGACCACGCGAAACTGCGTAGCCTTCTCCCCGAGATCGAGAAGGGCGCCGCTGCCGTGGCCGCCGCTCCGCTGCCTGGGATCCTGCATCACAAGCAAGCGGGCTGGGACGAGGGAGTTAAAGCGCTCAAGAACACTGTCGAGGAATACCGGAACGCGGTCAAGGCTGGGAACAACGAGGCGCTGATGGCGGCAGCAGAAAAGCTCCATGCCAACTACGAGAGGTTGGTCCGGGTGATCAGGCCGCCAATGAAGGAACTGGAGAACTTTCATTCCAGTCTCTACATGCTCTATCACCATCACTTGCCCGCCTATGATCTTGCGAAGATCAAGGCGTCGAGCGCGGAGCTCAAGCAGAAAATGACGGTGCTCGACGCGGCGAAGCTGCCGGATCGATTGAGTGCGAAGAAGCAGGCTTTCGACAAAGCCAGGCAGGACCTGGCGACCGCGGTCGCAGCCCTGCAGCCAGCCGTCGAGTCAGGGGACAAGGCAAAGGTGACCAAGGCGGTCGAAGAGGTGCACACGCGGTACGAGGCCGCCCAGGACGTGCTCGCGAACTGAAGATACGACGCCGAGCGAAGCGGGCACAGTAAGCGGACCACCCAACGAGCCGTTTAAGTACGTTGGCTGGTCCGCTTACTCTGCCCGCTTCGCTCCGCGTCGTGCGCGGCTTTGTAAATGACGTCCGCCCATCGGGCGTTTACTTCCCCAGCGCCCTGGCAATCTCCGCCAGCAGCTTATCGGGCTTCACCGGTTTTTCGAGGAACGCCGTGACGGGCATCCACTCGTCATCCGGCTCCAGCTTGAAAGGCAGGTCGAGAACCTTGCGAACGCCGGAGAGAATGATGACCGGCACTTTCTTCAGAGCGGCATCGGCGTGAATCCGGCGCGAGGTCTCTACCCCATCGGGTCCGGGAGGGCCTGCAAACATCACGTCCAGCAGAATCAGATCTGGGGGCGAGCTTTTGGCCTTCTCGATCGCCTTTTCCGGGAGGTAGGCATAGTCAACGGAGTAACCAACGCTTTCCAGAAGAGTCTTCACGGTGTCGACATGTTGAACGTCGTCATCAACTACGAGGATCCTGGCTTTTGTTTTGATCATCTTCGCCTCAGTGAATAGTGACTGCACCGGGGAGAGAGACGGTGAACCGCGTCCACTTGCCCGCGACCGATTCACCGCTGATCTTTCCTCCGTGCTGTTCGACAATCTCCCTGCATATATATAAGCCCAGGCCGGTTCCCTTTTTTCCGGCCGTATTGGGTTGATCGATTCGGCTGAACTTCCGAAACAACAAATCCAGCTTGTCGCGAGCGATCCCTTCCCCCTCGTTCATGACCGTGAAAACCGCCTGGTCGCCGCAGACCATGGCGCTCACGTGAATACTGCCGCCCGTCTTTCCGTACTTGACCGCGTTGGAGAGCAGGTTCTCGGACACTATCCGCATCGCCTGCGGATCGCAGCACAGCGCGAAAAGCTCAGGGACGTCGCTCTCGAGGGTCATCTGCTTATCCTCCAGGGAGGGCATCAGGCCCTGGATGGAGGGCTCAAGGATCTCCTCCTTCAATCGAACGATCCGCTTGTTGATCTTCAGCTCGCCTTTCTCGAGCCGCGAAAGATCCAGGTAGTGTTTGATCATTTCGTTAAGGTAATCAAGGCTGGAGGCGACGCTGGTCAGGATCCTTTGCTGAGCTTCGGAGAGCGTCCCCAGATAACCATCCTTAACGGAATAAACACCAAGGACCGCCGAGCCCAGGGGTGACTTGAGCTCGTGAGAGACAAACCCGAGCATTTCCATGTAGTTCCGATTTGTCACCCGGAGCTCTTCGTTCCTGCGTTCCAGCTCCGCCTGGCTTTGCTGGATCTTGAGTTGATCCTCGAGCAATTGCTCCGCCATGTAATTGAAGGAATCCGACAATTCGCCGATTTCATCCCGTGACCGGACCTCGATCCGATGGCTCAGGTCTCCTTTCGAAAGGCGCCGAGTAGCCCGGTACAGCCGACGGATAGGACTCAGGATCGTCCTCATGATGAGGAAGAAAACAGTCATCGCCAGGACCATTCCGCCGAAGACAATGGCGAGATTCATGAAAACAGCCCGGGATCGCTGGTCCAGGTAACGCTTTTCGAGAGAGCCGATGTACAGCATCCCGATGACGCGACCGTCGGGATCGCGGATTGGATCGTATTGCGAAAGATACCACGCGTTCACGACCAGCGCGCGCCCCGTCCATGACAGGCCTTTGCCCAGAACCCGGTCGGCTACTTCCTCCGAGGCCCGGGTACCGATCGCGCGGGCGCCGTTCTGGTCAAGCACGTTGGTTGAGATGCGCAGATCGCGCATGAAGACCGTCGCCGTTCCAACCGGTTTCCCGTCGTACTGCTCGTTTTCGAAAAGCGAGTCCCGTATGCGGTCCACCTTCTCGACCGAACCGTTCAGGAGGTTCCCCATCTGGATGATGCCGATCAACTTCCCGTTTCTCAGAATAGGGACTGCGGCCCCAGTCATCATCCCCTCCGCCTCACCGCCGTAGCGCGTGCACCACTGCACAAGATCCTGCCCTTCAGCCCCGAGCCTCTTTTCGTCCAACAGGACCGTGCCTCCACAGCCGCGTCTCTCTTTGATCACCTTCCTGATCATCGGATCGTCGCTGACCTGGTCGTACCTCATCTCCGGGTGGCGGGTCCTGAGGATGACGCGGCCGGAGGAGTCCAGCACGTTCAGGATGTCCATATTCTGGTCGGATCTGATGGCCTGCAATTCGCTCAGGACTTCGTCAAGAAGGGCGCCATCCGCGTGGTCCCGCAACAACCGCTGCAGTCTCTGATCTTCCGCAAGGACTTTCAGCGTCGCCTGGATCCTCTCGATCTTGCTGTTGTAGATCTCCCAACCGGCTCTGATGTAGAGGCGTACGCGGTTCTCGGCGGCTTTGATGGCGTGATCGTTCTGCCACTTGAAGGTCATGAAGGCAGCCGAGACCCCAAGGATGAGGAAGACAGAAATGATGCCGATGTTGGTCTTCGTCTGCAGCTTCATAGGTCAGATCGCGAAAGGACCTCAAGGACCCCAAAGACCTCAAGGACGGAAAACCTCGTCCTTTCTGTCCTTGAGGTCGTTGAGGTCGTTGAGGTCCTTGAGGTCCTTTCAGGGCTTCAGTGCTTTCTTTTCTCCCTCAACCGCTCCGCCAGTAGTCCGCACCACTCCTCGACCCCTTCCCCGGTCCTGACGGAGGTCAGGAGGAACCGGGCATCGGGGCTTAGCGTCTCAACCTGCGCCCGCACGGCTTCCATGTCGAACTCGACGTGAGGAAGGAGATCGACCTTCGTAATCACCGCAACCGCCGCGCGAGAGAATATGCCTGGATACTTGAAAGGTTTGTCGTCTCCTTCGGTGACCGACAGAAGGACAACCTTGAAATCTTCGCCCAGATCATAGGATGTGGGGCAGACGAGATTTCCGACGTTTTCGATGAACAGGATTTCCGGGTCGCCCCAGTCCCCTTTTTCCAACTCGCCTCTCACCTGGCGCGCGTCCAGGTGGCACGCCCCTCCCGTGATGATCTGACGGGCCGGGATACCGTGGCGTCGCAACCGATCGGCGTCCCGCTCGGTCGCAATGTCTCCTTCGACGGCGGCCAGGCGGTAGGTGCCGGCCATCGCGGCGATAGTTGACTCAAGGAGACTGGTTTTCCCGGAACCGGGGGAGGAAATCAGATTGACCACCAAGGTCCCCGACTCACGGAATCTGTCTCTAAGGAATTGCGCCGCCTCGTCGTTCTCACTCAGCAGTCGGCGTTTCACTTCAATCTGGCTCATGCTGGAGTTTCCCCATCTTCAGACTCTGACTCGAATGTGATCTCGAGCAGGTCGAGCTCGTAGCCGCCTTCAACACGCAATGGGCTGCCGCACTCTGGACAGATCATCAACCAGGACTGATCCCCGCGCGGCTTGATCTCCTCGCATTTCGGGCAACGCTGAATGGCCGGCTTCCAGTCGATCTCAAGCTCGCAGCCCGCATCCGGATCCTGGATCGTGGCTTCCCAGGCAAACCGCAGCAGCTCCGGATCAATTGCGGAGAGCTCCCCTACGGCGACCCGTATCTTCTGCAGGCGGCCCGAACCCTGCTTGTCGACTTCCTTTCGACAAGTCCGGTAGAGACTCATCGCTATCCCCATCTCGTGCAAAGCGCTTGATCCTCTGGCTTATGATCGCAGAAATCCGGGTTGGCTGAGGGGACTGAGTTATCCACGAACCAACAAGAACAACACGAACAAAAGCGTGTTTGTTCGTGTTCGTTCGTGTTAGTTCGTGGATAACTCTGTGCCGACACTAGATCCTGTCGAGCTTCGTATAGACGACCATGTCGTCCTTACACTCCAGATCCTCTGGGTGGTAGCGGGCGATCGGGAATTCAAGTTGTTTGAGCTTGACCGGAGCGACCTTCTTGTCGACCAGCCCCAGAGCGACCGCTACCCCGTAGACGATCGCTTCCGGACGCGGTGGACAGCCGGGGACGTAGAAATCGACAGGGATCACCTTATCGACCGGGCCAATGACGCTGTAGCTGTCGTACCAGATGCCGCCTCCGCAAGCGCAAGAACCGATGGCGAAGACCAACTTGGGAGCAGGCATCGCCTGGTAGGCTCTTTCCAACGCTTTGGCGGTGGATCTGAGCGCAGGCCCTTGGCAGAGCATCACGTCCGCGTGCCGCGGCGATCCTACCAGCTTGATCCCAAAGCGCTCCACGTCATAGTAAGGCGTGAGGACGTTCAGAACCTCGATGTCGCACCCGTTGCATCCGCCACTGTTCGCGTGATAAACCCAAATCGATTTCTTGAAAGCCCTCTGGCAGAGTTTGCTCAGCATATTACTTAGTCCAGTTCGATCTCAATGTCCGGCAGACCCTCGGACTGCAGAAAGCTCCGAGACTTGTAGACCCAGCGGCCAGCCGGTAAATCATCCTGCCGGTAACCCTTCATCATCAGCTGTTCCAAGGGACCGGGGGCCGTAAAACAACGTCCGCATCGCTGGCAGGTTCCCATGAAAACTTCCAGTTCCTGCTGGAGATCCCGCTTGTCATTGGTAGCCGTTTCGAATTCGCCGCTCATCGTAATCGCGTGCTCCGGGCAGACATCGGCGCACCGGCCGCAATAGGTGCACCTCTGGCCCAGGTACCGCATGATCCGTATCTCCTGGCAGACGTCAGACAGCAATATCTCCCGGGCGGGGCAGTTGTTGGCACACCCGCCGCACCCGATACAACGTTCGACGTTGAAGATAGGACGCCCTCGGTACCGGGCAGGAACCGGCTCGGCGGCAAATGGGTAAGGCAAGGTTACCTTTCCAGCCTTCAGACAGATCACCGCCTCTTTCAGTTTGCTGATCATATTCCCAGACCCCTAAAATCCTACGAGCGCCAAAGTCAGCGCGACCAAGGACAGCACGAAAAGCGCCGCGTAATACCTGATTGCCTGGTCTATTCGATAGCGCGCATGCGTCGCTCCGACCAAGGTGATGAGGAGGACCAGAACACCAATCTTGGCCAGTAACACCAACAGGGCCAGCGGGTAGGGCCACTGGCTTCCCCAGGGAGCGAACAGCCCCACCAACAGTGCGCAATAGACGAAGAGCTTGCTCATCTGCGCGTACTTGAACAGACCCAGTTTCGGCCCGGAATACTCGATAAGCGGCCCTTCCATAATTTCGGTCTCCGCCTCTGCCGTATCGAAAGGCACGCGGCCCACAAAGGCCTGAAGCGAGAAGAGCAACACGACCAGCATCAGGATTCCGGCAAGCGGCCAGGCTGCGAGCGAATAGACGGAAGCATTCAGAACGTCATCCAATCGCAGTGAGCCCGTCTCAACAGCCCCAACGATTACGCCGACAGCGAGAAGAGGTTCCAGCGTAAGCATGGCCATCATCTCCCGGCTGACGCCAAACAGCGAGTAAGTGGAACCGGCCGCCAGACCAGCCAGGAGCGTGGAGACTCCGCACAACGTCAGCAGGTAAATGACCAGAATTGCGTCTCCCGCTTTCGTGAGCGGCGCAGCCGCCCCCATTGGGACAAACCAGGCGAGCGTAAGTACGGCAGCGAGTGACAGGTACGCGCTCAAACGCTGCAGTCCCGGGCTCTCGCCTGACTCGATATCTTCCTTTCCGAGCAGCTTGAGAATGTCCAGGTAAGGCTGCCAGATGGGAGGGCCCTGGCGTGACTGGACACGAGCCGTCACTTTACGGATTATCCCCTCGCAAAAGGGCGCCGCAGCCAGCACCAGAATGACGTTGGCAACCCCTGTCACAATCGCCCAGAGGGCACTTTCAGTCATACTCTCCTCGTCATGTTCACGATTTCCTGCTGCGAATAAACGCGGACGTCGCCGGACTTAATGTCCAGGATCTCGAGACGGTCCGTACAGGAAAAGCAAGGATCGATGCTTCCAAGCGAGATAGTCATATCCGCCAGTTGCTGATCCTTGATCATGGCCGGTATGCCTTGCAGGTTCTGATAAGTGGGCGCCCGTACCCGCCACCGACGCGGTCGGTTTTCTTCGCCGGTCACCACAAAATGGTGCGCCTCGCCCCTGGGGGCCTCAATGGATGAAAGCCCGATGCGGCCGGGCGGCAACTCGTCATCCAGCTGAAGTTGAATCGGGCCGGCCGGCATCTTCTCCAGGCATTGGCGGATGATACGAATTGATTCGAACACTTCCAGAACCCGGACCAGGACGCGCGACCAGACGTCGCAGCCCGCTTGTGTTATTACCTGGAAATCCACCTGATCGTAAGCCGCGTAAGGGAAATCGCGGCGGCAATCCTGGGGTACTCCGGAAGCGCGAGCGATCGGGCCTATCAAGCCCAGGTCCTTCACCAGGGCCGCATCCGCGATCCCCACTCCTTTCGTCCGCTTCTGCAGGTTCCGGTCCCCCTGGACGGCCTTTGCTGCCGCAATCCACTCCTTTTCCAGTTGATCCAGGATTCGATTAATGTCGTCTTTGATCTCAGGGGTGATATCCCAACGTACGCCACCGATTACGCAAAGCCCGTAAGTCTTCCGGTTTCCCGTGATCCTCTCGCACAGCCACATGATCGGCTCACGCATCCGGAAGCTTTGCATGAAGAGAGTGTCAAAGCCCAGTATGTGATTGGCGAGACCGACCCAGAGCAGATGGCTGTGCAGACGCTCCAACTCCAGCATGATCGTCCGGATGAAGCGCGCCCGGGCGGGTGGCTCGATGGCCGCCGCCTGCTCAACTGCCTGGGCGTAGGCGACGCTATGGACACAGCCGCAGATGCCGCAGATCCTTTCGGCCATCATCGGGATCTCGTTGTAAGTCAACACCGTATCGGCAAGCTTCTCGATCCCCCGGTGGACCATGAAGCCCCGGTATTCGCAGCCTCGCACGATCTCGCCCTCGACATAGAGGCGGAAATGAGCGGGTTCATCGAGCGTCGGATGAAACGGGCCAAACGGCACGACTACGCAGCCCTCGGGCGGATCGTCAAAAGCGAAGACCTTGTTCTCGTCGAATTTGGCCGGCTTCAGGTCCCAGGAGAAATCCTTGCGGAGCGGATGCACACCTTCCGGCCAACCATCGGGTAGGACCAGCCTCTTCATTGAGGGACAGCCGACCGGCTCGATGCCCAGCAGATCCCGGAACTCGCGTTCTGCCCAGTTGGCGGCCGGAACCGCAGGAGAGATGCTGTCGATGACCGGATCGTCGGCCGGCAGATTGACGAGGATGCTGGAAAGAACCTTTTCCCGCTCGAAACCGAAATTATGTGCCACCGTGAACTGACCAGAATATGGCCGGTCGTCAATTCCAATGCTGACCACGTAACGGGCATCCAGGTCCCGAAAAACGTGGTTGCAGATGTCCCGCACAACCCCAGGGGTCACGTAAAGAAACAGCCGGTTATCAGAAGGGACATCCACCCGCAAGATGGATGGTTCGAATCTCTCTTTGATCTGATTCAGGACGTTACGAGCCGGCATCTGTGAAACACCTTTCTAACTGTCTTTCTATCCACTAATTACACGAATTACACAAATCGAATGACTCTCAGTTCGCGTAATTCGTGTAATTCGTGGATATCACCTTCTCGCCGTGCCGCCTGCCCAACGCAGGTAGCGCTTTACCTCGCCGTAGAGTCCGTGTGCCGTGTATCTGTTTGCTTCCGATTCCAAAGCGTAACCGCACAGCCAGGGGATGGCCACCCTCCGCTGGCTCCCGCCCGACCGGGAGAGGGTACGGGCGAGCAGCAGCATGCTGACCAGCACCAGGGCCAGAACGAACGGAACAATCAGCGCATGCCCGCCCGGCCCGGCAACGGCCAATCCCCCCGAAACCGGCAGTCCGTCGGCCAACGTCGCCCCCAACCCATGCTCGCTCGTCGCCAGCCCGGCTTTCAGAAGCCGGAGAGCAGTCTGGGGAAACAAGCCGAACACCAGACAACCCGAAGCCAGCACGAGCTGGGGAACGAGCATCGTCCAGTCGACTTCGAGCCGCTTCTTCTCCTCCAGCCGCTGTTTTACCAACTGACTGGTTCTCGAGAGGAAGGCGCTCCCGAAGAACTTGATGAAAGAAGCCAGCGTTATCGCGCTCGTCAAGATGGCAAACAAGGCCAGTACCGCCAGATACGGGGCAGTTCGGCTGCCCAGAACCGTCGAGACGTATATGGTCCATTTGCTGGCGAAACCGTTAAAGAGCGGAACCCCGGCAATCGAGAACGAGGCAATGAGGGTCATTACGCCGGTGACCGGCATGAACTTGAACAAGCCGCCAATGCGGTTCAAGCTCTGCGTCCCGGTCGCAAAGAGCACCGACCCGGCGTTCAGGAACAGGAGGCTCTTGAAAAGGCCGTGGTTGATAGTGTGGAAAAGGGCGCCCGCCAACGCCATTGCCGCAAGGACACGCGCGCTGTCGCTCGTCGAGGCGGCGGGAAGCAAGGCGAGGCACGCTCCCAGGCCCAGCAGGATATAGCCGACCTGGCCAATACTGTGAAACGCCAGAAGGCGTTTGGATTCTTCCTGCTTGAGGGCTTGGATGGTCCCGAAGAACAGAGTCGCGGTGCCGAGAACACCGATCACCAGCCCCCAGGCGGCGGCCGGATAGGAGGCGAGGTCATCGGCCGGAATCAACCAAAGGAAAGAACGCATCAGACCGTACACACCCGTCTTTATCATTACGCCTGACAGCAGCGCACTGACCGGAGACGGTGCGGCCGGGTGCGCGGCGGGAAGCCAGAGCTGTCCAAACGGCCACATACCGGCCTTGATCCCGAAGCCGACCAGGAAGAGCAGAAGCGCTGCGATCGCGGTGAAGCTGTCGGCGGAAAGAACCGAGGACATGTTCGCGGCCAGGCTATCAAACTCGTAGCGGCCAAGAGCACCGGGCTGGGAACCTGAACCGAGGAGGCCGGCCCCTGCCATTACCAGTCCGCACGACAACTCCATCATCAGGAGATAGCGGTTTGCGGCGCGGACATTTTCCTGTTTCTTGGACTCGAATCGCACCAGGGCGTAGGAAGGCAGCGTCATCAACTGCCAGAAGGCGCAGAAATAGACCATCAGGTCCGTTACCACAACGATGCCGTACATGCCGGCGACAAACAGGAGGAAGTACGGATAGTACCGGCCCAGCCCGTACTCGGTGTAGTGCACCATGTACCGGACCGAGTAAATGGACGAAAGGACGGCGATGACGGCAATCAGAAGAAGCAAAATCGCACTTAGCCCGTCGATCGCCAGCCGGCAGGTACCCAGACCGGCGAGCGAGAATAGCGTCAGCGCCGGGGCAGCGCCGCTGAGCAACACCGTCAGGGCCGCGTATATGACGAGGGAACTGGACGAAAACACGCACAGAAACGCCAGCCATCCCACGACCGGTTTCCACCGAGACACAAGCAACGTCACCAACGAGCCGGCGAGACAGATGCTCAGTGCATAAACAAACGCCAGATTGGGGGTCATCTCAATTCGTTTCCTTCTTGGGTAACCGATGTATATTTCCCACCCCGAAGGGGTCGCGTAGCAAAGCCCAGGGGTGGGAAATACGTAAAAGCACAGCCTCCAGCGCCGATATCAGAGCTCTTTGCTCTTTAAAATCTTCAAAAGCACTTCCTCCAACACCTGCAGCGTCGCCTGAACCGGCTCCGAGAGCCCGGTCCCCGATTTGAGTGACGCGGGCTTTACTCCCAGGCACCAGACGCGCGCTCCAGATTCGTGCTGAATCAGTGCGGCTAACATTCCAAGCGACAACTTATGTGTCGAAACCTGGGGAAACCGGCTCCGCAGCTGTCCTTCATCCAGGATGACCACCGACCCCGGTTCCCCGGCATACTCGACCGCATCAATGAGCAAAACCTGATCGAACTCATCCTGCCCGATTCGGCCTATCCAGTTTTCCGGGACGTTGCCTGCCACCAGGACGTCGGGGCAATTCTTCCGCTTGAGAGACTCGGCCAACGCGACTCCCAGTCCGTCGTCGCCCCACTGCCGGTCGCCAATGCCCATGACACAGGTCCGGCCGGCCAGCTTCGCCGCCAGATCCGCGCGCAAATCTGAGCTCAAATCTCCTCGCCTAACTTCTTTATCTGTTCGAGGTTGAAAACGGGACCGTCGACGCACACATACGCAACGCCGATACAGCAGTGCCCGCATTTGCCAACCCCGCACTTCATGTATCTTTCCAGCGTCGACACCATCTGCCGGTCCTGAAAGCCCATGCTCTTCAGGTCTTTGAGAACAAAGCGGAACATGACAGGAGGACCACAGACAAACACTGTCGTGTTCTCGACTGGAAGCTCCACACCCGATTTCTGGAACAGGGAGCCGACGACCCCGACGTTCCCTTTCCACGTGCTGTCCTTGCGGTCTACGGTTAAATGGCACTCGAATCCCGCGCTTTTTTCCCATTCCTTCAGCAAGTCCACGTACATCAGATCCTTGGGCGTCCGGGCCCCGTAGAAAACCTGGACTTTCTGGAAGCGCTCGCGGTTGTGGAGAGCGTAGACGATACAGGACCGCAGCGGGATCAGGCCGATGCCTCCGGCGACGAAAATCAAGTTCTGGCCGTAGAAGTCCTCCATCGGGAACCCGTTACCGTAAGGGCCACGCACGGCGAAACGATCCCCCGGCTTCAGCGCATGCATAGCCGCGGTGACGCTCCCGACCTTGCGAATCGTGAAAAACACTTCGGATTCCGTCGGGCTCGGTGGAAGCGAAGCAGGAAATTCGCCGGCTCCGAAAATCGTCACCTGGGCGAACTGCCCGGGCATGAACTTTCGGAACGCTTCCTGTTCCTGCTTATCCTCGAACCGCCAGAAAAAGGTCTTTACCTCATCTATCTCGTCGACGACCCGGTCGAGTATTACGGTCTTCGGCAAGTAAACGTTTTGCAGCACCGTCTCGCTCATCGCTCCTGCTTCTCCGCGCACGATCTTCGGATTATCTCCACGACGCTCGGCATACCGACGTCACCGTGACAGACGTTGACGCAGCGCCCGCATCCGATGCAGGCGACCGACAGTTCACGCTGGATGTTGTAGTGAGAAAGCTTTCGAAAGAACCGCCGGTTGCGGCGGTCATGGACGGCTTTCCGCGGGTTGTGACCGCCAGCCATCCGGGTGAATCCACTGAGGGCGCAGGAATCCCACAGCCGCATCCTCTCAACCTCACCCTGGCTCACCTCCCGGTCGGTTACCGTGAAGCAATTGCAGGTGGGGCAAACGTAGCTGCAGCCGCCGCATTCCAGGCACCTGTTGCCGATCTCTTCCCACACTTCCTCGGTCACTTTTCCCAGGCTGATGTAGCGCACCGCGGCCGTATACCAACTGGTCGCGGAGGCGAATTTCTTCCGGGTCTCGTTCAGAATCTCCTGGCGTTTCTGAACATGAGCGGGGCTCGCTTTCCGAAATACCGAATGAGAGAAAAGCTCATCCCCCTTGTTTGTGCCCGCTACGACGAGTATGACGTCGCCGAGGTCCATGAGCTGAAGATCGAAATGATCCAGCGCTGCCGGCCCTGTGTCAGCGCAAACGCAGAAACAGTCTTCGTCGATGTCGACGCCGGCGTCCGTGCAGACAACATTGACCAGAAATAAGTTCTTGCGGAACCGGTCGTAGTAGATGTCGCGGTAGTTTCCACCCAGGAAGATCCGGTCGAGGTGGTAGATTCCAGCCACGTCGCAGGACCGAATTCCGAAAATCGCCCTCTTCTTTTCTTCGTAGGTCGGATCAATCTGGACCTTGCCGTTATACCGGATCCGCATCATCCGCTGGATTTGCGGGAGCACGTACTTCTTGGGCGGATGGTACGGATTTGGAAGGTGGAGTTGAACCTGGTCCCGGTTCTCGTCCGTTACAACCTGGAAATAGGTGTCGCGTCCCCGTCCGTAGAAGGGGGCGACGACCTCGTACTCTTTTCTGAGCAAATCGACGACTGTGATCAGGTCCTGCCTGTCGATGATTCTCGCGCGCATACTCAATCAAACTTTCTCGACTCGGACGAAAATCCGGGAATTCCCGGTTCTGGCTTTGGCCGCCTCGTCCCATTGCATCTTCCGGGCAATGTCGGTCTGGAAATAAGGCAGGAAAACCGTGCCCGGCCTGACTTCATCGGTCACGCGGGCGGTCGTCACGACCGAACCGGTTTTCGCCACGAGCCGGATTTGGGAACCATCCCGCAATCCCAGGCGATGGGCATCTTCGGTATTTATCTCAACAAAGCCATCCGGGTAATCGAGGAGGAGCATCCCGTACTCGCGACGCAAGGTCTCGCTGTGTCGGACCAGGACGTTCCGGTGCCAGTAGTACAGCGAATAGCCGATCGCGAGAACGAATGGATACTGGGCCGAAAGCTTGGCCAGTCCTCCAGGACGCTCCAGCGGGACGAACCGAAAACCGGATTTCGGCAGTCCCTCTTCGAACAGGAAGCGAGTGCCCAGCGGCTTGTCCTTGGTGCAGGGCCATTGGCGGCCGTATTCCCGCCACAGGTTCTCGTAGCTGGCCCCGGAATAGAACGGAACGGCACGACCGATTTCGTCCATCACGTCTGCCGCCGTCTGGTAATTCCAGTTTGCCCCCATCCGGTTGGCCACCGCCACAATCTGCTCCCAGGCCGGGATGGGCCCGTCGGGCGGCTCGATCGCCTTCTCGGCGACCTGAATCCGGCGCTCGGTACTCGTAAAAGTGACTCGTTCTTCTCCGAAAGCCACGATAGGCAGGATCACGTCGGCGTACTTCGCCGTCTCGGTCATAAAGAGGTGCTGCACGACGAGCAGATCGAGCTTCTGAAGCTTCTCGGCCGCGTCAGCAAGAGCCACTGTGACGATGGGGTTGAGCCGATCGATCCAGACCGCCCGCACCGGGCTCGTTGGCGAGAACATGCCCCAGATATCGAGGCCGGGCTTGGCCGGCAGCTTTCGTCCCCAGAGCTCCTCCAGTTCCTTCCTTTCGTTTGCGACGTTGACATGTCGGTAGGCCGGCAACCGATCGGGCAACATGCCCATGTCACAACCGCCTTGCAGGTTGTTGTACTCGGCCAGGGGCATCAGGCCCGCGCCCGGCCGCCCGATATTCCCCCGCAGGAGGCTCAGGCTGACCAGCGCTTGGACCGCTCCCTTGCCGCGAGCTTCCACTCCTGTCGAGTACAGAATCATGGCCGAGGGAGCCTTGGCGTAGGCAATGGCCGCTTGTTCAATCAGCTCCGGCTCGACACCGCAGTGCTCGGCGGCCCACAAAACATCGAATTCCTGTATCCTCCCGAGCCATTCGTCGTAACCAGTGCAGTATTCCTTGATGAACTTCAGATTCATCAAACCCCGGTCGACAATGATCTTCGCCATCGCTCCGTAAAGCAGCAGATCCGTATCCGGTTTGATCCTTACGAACAGGTCGGCGTGGTGCGCCACCCGATGGCTTCGGCTGCCGATGACCATCAGCTTGGCCCCGGCCAGCTTGGCCCTGAGAACCCGACCTCCGATGGTGGGGAGTTGGCGTCCCAGATCGATGCCGTCGACGACGATCAGATCGGTCTTGTCCAACTCTTCAATGGAGCTCGTCGCGGCCGGTACTCCGATCATTTCCTGCAGCACGTCGATCGTGTTAACCCGATGCAGCGAACCACCGCGGTCCACATTGTTTGTGCCGATGACCGTTCTCGCGAACTTCTGCAGCAGGTACGTTTCTTCGTTGGAGCAGCGGGGAGAATTGAGGAAGGCGATTGAGTCAGCCCCGTGTTCTTTTCGAACCAGGCGCAGGCGGGCGCTGACGAAGTCCAGAGCCTGGTCCCAACGGACCGGGATGAACTCTCCGTCCTTCTTGACGAGCGGTTGCGTCAAGCGATCCGGAGAACTGGAAACCTCGTGAACATGCCATCCTCGAACACAGATCCGACCCTGGTTGGCCGGATGTGTCATGCTCGGATAAGCGCCCGTAATCAGGCCGTCAGAGGCTTCCAGGTAAATCCCGCAGCCGACTCCGCAAAAGGTGCAGGTCGTAAGGGTGTGATCTGGAAAACGCATAGAGTTGGTGGAAGGAACGAGATGAGGAAGACTCATAAAGATAGACACCACAATAAAGCGAAGTCACCAGCCCGATTATTTTACGCAGGATTAGGGAATTGTCAAATGTGTCAATTGAGGAAGTTGACGTAAGCGTAAAAGTCAATGCATGCGGGCACATGCGGGGATTGCCAACCGGCCCGATAGCGGCAAGATGGCCGGCTGACCGTAGGAAAGGACCTCAAAGAACTCAAGGAATCTCACAACGCGGGTTTTGTCTTTGAGGTCCTTGAGGTCTTTGAGGTCCTTTCCTCCGGTCAGCGGGGGAATTTGAACCAGCAGGCGGGAGTGCCAAACAGCCGGAAGGAGGCAAGAGACACAAATCCCTCCTGCCTCCCGTGCAAAACTCGAAAATCTTCCTACTGCTCTGGCGGTCTAGGTCTTTTCTTTCTCAGTAGGAGCTATGTGCAGCCGATCCAGGTGATGCGCTTCCTTCTTTTCCGCGCGAATGAGCCAGTAGAGAATCGCGCTCACGAGAATCACCGCTCCGATAATCGAGGCTATGGTCATGGCTTCCTCTCTTTCTGGCGGCATTCAGAAGGCGTGTCCCATCCGCACCGACCCAGAGAGGCGGAGCCTAATGACGCGCCTCCTGTTTGCAACCTTGAGTCCATTATAGACAGGCGCCCTGTCTACTGCATTAGAAATCGGGTTAGACTGTGATTCGTGGACGGTTTGGCAACGGTTTCCAGTCGGGCGCATTTTCAGATTGGTCCGGTCCCGGTCTACGGGGACTTAATCCTGGCGCCAATGTCCGGATTTTCCGACCTTCCCTATCGTTCCCTCTGCCGCCGGTTCGGCTCGGCCCTCAGTTACACCGAATTCGTA
The DNA here is from genome assembly GCA_003819755.1 of Acidobacteriota bacterium. GTDB lineage: Bacteria > Acidobacteriota > UBA6911 > RPQK01 > RPQK01 > RPQK01. The sequence continues at coordinate 21,127 of RPQK01000018.1, forward strand.
TCGGCCAAGGAGATCCTTCACGGCGCCAGCTCCCATTGGAAAACGGCGCTGACTTTTCTTCCGTGGGAACGACCGGTGGTGATCCAGATTTTTGACGGCGACGAGAGCCGCCTTGTGGAAGCAAGCCACATCGTCAGCGCATTGGGACCCGATGTGATCGACGTGAACATGGGTTGCTCGGTCCATAAGATCGCCTGCCGGGGCGCAGGCGCGGCGCTGCTCAAGCAGCCCGCTAAGATCGCCCGAATTTTCAAGCGCCTTACCGAAGTGGCCGCCGTCCCGATCTCCGGGAAGATCCGGCTGGGATGGGACACTAAAAGTCGAAACTACCTCGACATCCTGCATGCCTTACAGGAGAGCGGCGCCGCCATGGTTGCCGTCCACGCCCGCACCAGCGACCAGGGCTATTCAGGCCAGGCCGACTGGGATGCGATTGCCCGGATAGTCGAGGAGGCGAGGATCCCCGTCATCGGAAATGGCGACGTTCAATCCGTTGCCGATGCCGACGAGATGAAGCACAGGACAGGCTGCACGGCCGTGATGATCGGACGGGGCGCGATTGGGAATCCCTGGGTTTTTCAAAGGAGAGAGAGAAGTTCGGTTCCCTTGCAGGAAAAGATCCGCGTTATCCGGCATCACTTCCAGTTAATGGAGGACTACTATGGGCAGCCGCAGGCCACGACCTTCATGAGAAAGCACCTGGCCAAGTACTTCAACGAGCATCCCGGAGTTCGCGATTTTCGTCCCCGCCTGGTGCGTATCGAGTCGAAGGAGGAATTGAACGAGTTGCTTGAGATGATTGGGAGTGAAGTGAGCCAAGGGACATAAGGGACAGAAGGGACAGAAGGGCCAGAGTGGCAAGTGGCGAGTGGCGAGTGGCGAGTGGCAAGTGGCGAGTGGCCACATAAGAGACCGAAGACGAAGAAGATGTCACTTCGGTCTCTTCTGGCCCTTCTGTCTCTTCTGTCCCTTGTGTCCCTTGTGTCCCTTACCTCTTGAACGTGACCCTCAGCGTCAGGCTGGCGTCCGCCACCTGGCCTTTGGAAATGGCCGGCAGAAAACGCCACGAATTTCGGACTGTCTCGATGGCCAGCTCACCCAGCGCGGGATCCGGGCTGCTGGCCGCTTCAATCTGGTACAGCCCCCCCGCCTTACTGACGTGCAGCTTTAATTGGACCACGACCGGATCAGGCAAAGAGGAGAACTTCGGAGGAAGCTTTGGCGCCGGTCGGGAGACGGGAATCGGGGCGAAGACCTCGGCCTGAGTGAACCACTTTTCAACTTCGCTTGCCTCGGGCGCCCCCGCAAAATACATCTTCCCATACCCTCGACGAAAGCCCGCCCGTTGCAGAGCAAACTTCGGGTCGTCGGTCGTCAGGTCCACCGCCGCCACCATCTGGGCGACCTTCTCAAAATCCTCGGCAGTCAGACCTTCAAGCTCCATCACCCGGCCTCCCGTCTTGAAGTAGGCAAGTTTGGCCGGCCCTTCCATTACAAAATCGCCGAGAATCGTGAAACCCTGGAATTTCTTAGCGGGCAGCAGCTCGCTGGCTCTGTACCTCTCCGCCGGATCTGTGACCGGCTCAACGGCGATCACGTGGCCGCGGTACCCCCGCTCGAGCTCGTCGACCAGAACGACGGCGGTTGCTTCGATCAAGTCGTAGGCCTGTCCGAGATTGATGTAATTCAGGATCACCTTCTCGCTGTTGACGATTTCGAGAGTCAGGATGCGTTGATCGGAGAGGTACAGGTACTGCCGAGTCCCGGAGATCTTCTTGGGCTGAGCGAGGGAATCCTGAAACCCAAGTCCTCCAACAAGAATGAGTAGGCCGAAAACAAGCAATTTTCGTATCATATCTCCCTGAGATTCTACATCGTATGCAACTCCTGGCCCAACGGGAGCATCATGCCCATTGAACCTCGCACGACCGAGTGTCATCAAGAAATGAGGAGGAATTATGCTGAACAGCGATCGAAGGGTGGCTTTGCTGCTCTCGGTTGTTCTGGCATTCATAACCCGACTTTCCTTGGGCTTTGACGGGCCGGTCGATGTCCGCCGGTTCCCGGTCACGCCTGGTGACACCCTGCTGATTCAGATCGATTACGGTCGGGTAAATGTTCACTCTCGCGCCTCCGGGGAACTGGAAGCCCACCTGACCAAGCGGGCTCGAAGCACCGAGCAGCTCAACAACATCGAGATCGCAAGCCAGAAGCAGGGAAACAAGATTTACCTGAACGCCTACTTTTACAGCTACCAGGGAGATTCCGTTCTTGCCGACATCTGGGCTCCTCCCGAGCTGAATGTCGTGGTTTGGGGCGCGAACCCCGATGTCGAGATCGTCGACAGGTCAGGTTATGTGCGAGTGCATTCTTTAACCGGCGCCATCACGGCAGAGGACGTCACGGCTTCTGCCTCCCTGATGACTGACAGCGGGAACATTGTGTACCGAACGCGCAAACAGCCGGGGAACGACGTCCGAATTGAGTCGGTGACAGGGAGTGTCTTGTGCGAGTTGAAGGATGATTTGAATTTCCGGGGATGGGCACGTGCCGGCGGGAAGCTGAAATGGAACGGCGAGATCGAGATGAACGAAGGATCGCTCGAGCGGCAGATCGGCTTGGGTGGCCCGCTTTGCTACGCCGCCAGCCTGCAGGGACAGGTGGAATTCAAACTGAGCCGGGACTTGACGAAATTGGTTGCTCCGCCACCTCCGGTTCCGCCTCGGGAAGCTCCGGCTCCGGCGCCGGCCGCGTCCGAGCAGCCCGCCCCTGATCAGCCCGCTACCGTGGCCCGACAAACGCCCGATCAGAGTTCAGCGCCCAGTCAGGGCCCCGTGACGCAGGACCCCAACGGGACCTACAGCACCGGGTACAAGTATAAGTTGGACGTCGACTGGATTTACTTGAACGCCTCAGTACGGGAAAGGAAGACCAACCGGAGTGTCCCGAACCTTCAGAAGAGCGATTTTCAAGTCTACGAGGACGGTGTCGCGCAAACGATCGGCAAGTTCCTGGAAACCCAGGAGCCGTTTCATCTGCTCTTGCTCATAGACGTCAGCGGGAGTACCCAGGAATACCTCGAACTGATCAAGGACGCGAGCATCGAATTCACGAGGGAAATCGGGCCTGGGGACCAGATAGCGGTCGCGACTTTCAATTCGAACTTCCGCCTTCGCCAGGACTTCACCGGGGATCGCGGCCGGGCCATCCACGCTATCGAGGGTATTCGTTCCGGCGGCGGGACTGCCGTCTACGACGCGCTGCTCGAATCGATCAACCATGTGAAGCGCGTCGAGGGGCGCAAAGCCATCGTCCTGTTCAGTGACGGCGTCGACAACCAACTGCAGGGGAATTCCGGTGACGGCTCGAAGGCGACATTTGATCAACTGTATCGTGAGATTCAGGAGGCAGACGCCCTGGTTTACACGATCTTCCTTGACACCGAGGACTCCGCCGGAACGTCCGGGGGACGATCAGGCGGGGGTGTAATCGACATTCTGGGAGACATTCTGCGCGGCCCTGGCGGAAGAATACCGGGCCGTCAGCCGCGCCGGCCGGTTTATCGCGATGACCGCGCCTACGAAGAGGCGCGGCAGCAGATGGAAATGATCGCCGATCAAACCGGTGCCAGAATGTATGCGCCGAACCGGATCCAGGATCTGTCGGGCGCCTACGCCGAGATTGCAGACGATCTTCGTATCCAGTACACCCTCGGTTACAGTTCCACCAACGGCGTGAGGGACGGTGCCTGGAGGAAGTTAAAAGTATCGATCTCGAACCGATCGGACCTGGTGGTTAGAACCCGAAAAGGCTATTACTCGCAGGCGGCAGCAGGCGGGGATTCAAGGCAGGCAAGCCAGAGAAATTGACCATAGGGGTTCGGGGTTCGGGGTTCAGGGTTCGGGGTTCGGGGTTTGGGGTTCGGGGTTCAGGGTTCAGGGTTCGGGGTTTGGGGGTCGGGGTTCAGGGCTCAGGCTACGGGGGTCGGGGCTCAAAACCTTCAGCTCCAAGCTAGAGCTCAAAACCCAG
>RPQK01000019.1 GCA_003819755.1 Acidobacteriota bacterium
GACATCATGATCATCTGGGGAGGAAGGACCTCCATCCAGTCGAAAGGTTACCAGCGCGGCCGGAACATCCGGCTCAAATACGCAGACTACGAGTTCATCAAGAAGCGCGCGAGACTCATCAAAACCATCAGCCCCGAGATCATCCGCGGGAACCTGGTTTCGAAGACCGCCATTAACTACGGGACCTTCGGCGTTCACGGCATCGTGCCGGAATACCAGTACATGAGGACGATTGAAATCGAGCACGGACGCAACATCAACGAAGCGGACAACGACCAGGCCCGGGCTGTCTGCATCATCGGAAGCGAGGTCAACGATCAACTTTTCAACGGCGGCGACTCGACCGGACGGCCCGTGACGATCGGCGGCCGCTCCTTCACCGTGATCGGCGTGATGCCTTTCAAGGACCAGAACAACAGCTACAGCGGGCAGGACCGGCGCGAAATCTTCATCCCCTTCGATACACTTCGGCGTTACTTCTCCAATCCCGGACTTGGCCAGGATACGGACCTCCTCAATAACATGATTGCCGCGCCAATCAGCGCACCGCTCCACGAGGAGGCCGAGAAAGAGGTCCGGGCCCTGCTCGGTGAGACGCACAATTTCGACCCGTTAGATGACGATGCTGTCTTTGTCTGGAACACGGCCAGACAGGCAAAAATGATTGATTCTATGCTCGCGTCCATGCAGTGGTTTCTCGCCACTGTAGGCGCCGTCACGCTGTTGCTGGGCGCCGTTGGCGTTATCAACATCATGCTTATCTCGGTGCGGGAACGGACCATGGAGATCGGCGTTCGCAAGTCGGTCGGAGCCCGTCGCCGGGACATTCTGTGGCAGTTCTTCGCAGAGTCTTTCGCCCTGTGTGCGCTATCGGGTTTTATCGGCCTTGGTCTCGGCTGGGGAATCTGCCTGCTCGTGAACAGCCTAGGCATGAAAAATCAGGTTTTTGCGGGGGCGATCGTAACGCCCGAAATCGGGTTGATCGCCTTCGGAATCCTGGCCCTGGTCGGCATTGGTTCGGGTCTCTACCCCGCCCACACTGCAGCCGAAATGGACCCGATTGAAGCCCTGAGGTATGAGAACAGCTAGGATTTATCCACGGATCTACACGAATCACACGAATTGGGGGCCTTCAATTCGTTTAAATCGTGGATAAATCCTGTCGGAAAGAGACACCATGCTCTTCGAGATCATCAAGGAAGCCTTCGTGAGCCTGGGGCGCAATCGCACCCGGTCGTTCCTCACCTTGCTCGGCATCGCCTGGGGCGTCACCTGCTTCGTTGTCCTGATTACTTACGGCGATGGCTTCTGTAAAGCGATCACCCTCGGTTTCACCTACTTTGGCGACAACGTCACGATCATCTGGAACGGGCAGACCAGCAAACAGGCGGGAGGTCAGAGGGCCGGACGTCGCATTGCCATGCAGCTGGGAGACGTCGAGGAGGTGCGAAAGAACGCCACACTGGTAAAGCGGATCAGCCCCGAATTCTATCGCACTTATCCGCTACAGAGCACCCGGCGTCTGACAACCGATGGGATCCGAGGAGTGAACGAGGAATACGGAGACATGAGAGGCCACTTTATCGAGGAAGGCCGGCTTCTCTCGCCGGAAGACGTCCAGTTCGCCCGTCGGGTGGCGGTTCTCGGCCAGGGGTTGCGCGCGAAACTCTTTTCCGAGGCGCCGGCAGTCGGAGAGGAAATTCGGATCAACGGCGTGTCTTTCACGGTCATCGGGGTGCTGAAGAAGAAAGTCTCGATGAGCAACTACTTCGGCCAGGACGACAGCAATGCGTTTGTTCCCTACACCGCGATGTCGACGCTGACCTCAACCCGGTATCTCAGTGTGATGGTCGTTCAACCGGTGAACGCCTCGATGGAGACGCCGGCGCTCGCCCAGGTGAAGGAAGTCCTGGGACGCATTCATCGGTTCGATCCGACGGATGAAAGGGCCGTACGGCTGAACACTTGGAGCAGAGGCTATTCAATGCTGACAGGCATCACGATCGCTATGAGAGCCTTCCTGCTGATCGTCGGCATCCTCACCTTGAGTATCGGCGGCGTGGGCCTGATGAATGTCATGCTCGTCGCCGTGACCGAAAGGACGCGCGAAATCGGCATTCGGAAAGCGATGGGAGCGCGGCGACGCCATATCCTGCTCCAGTTCCTGGCTGAGGCCCTGATCATCGCGAGCGTGGGCGGCGCTCTCGGCTATGTTTTCACACAGACGATATGCAGTCTCATCGGTGTGCTCCCGTTCTGGAGCACGATCCTGGGAGATAAGACCGGGCAGGCGGACATCCACATGGTGGTGTCGATGAGTGCGGTCCTGACTTCAGTCACCTGCCTGGGGCTGGTCGGGCTGCTCTCGGGATTCTTCCCTGCCCTGCGCGCTTCTCGTTTGGATCCGGTCGAGTCGCTCAGGTACGAGTGAACCGAATTAGACAGGATTTCTGAAGGACCTCAAGGACCTCAAAGACCTCAAGGACTAGATGGCGATCAACGTCCTTGAGGTCCTTGAGGTCCTTGAGGTCCTTTCTGTCTAGTCCGCAGGTTACCGCTTGACCTGCGAAGCTTCGACCTTCCGCACGTCGTCGATCCCGTACTTCAGGCAGGCGATGCGTTCCAGGCCCATGCCGACACCCACCGCAGTGACTTGCTTCGGATCGCGGCCTATCGCCCGGACAATGTCATCTCTGAAACGGGCAAAGCCGATGACGGGCTCCCAGACGCCTTCCCAGAGAACCGACACCGCCCAGCCCCGGTCGGCGTACATCTCGAAATCCATCTGTTCCACCCGGATGCGGGCTTCCGGCAATAACTCGCCCAGCCAGCCGGTAACAGGGCCCATCATTCCCCATTCGTCCCGTTCGCCGACCAGGAGAACCTCCGCCTGATGGAAAGTCCCGAGAGAACGACCGTTTTCCTCCTCGTTCCGGTAGACTTTTCCAGCCGCCATCAGGAAATTCTGCTCGGGAAGCTCCCGGCTCTTAAGCAACATCGGGAAGGTGAGATCCCACCGCAGGAAACGCCGCCCGTCCACCCGGTGGACAAAGGGCGGGACGAGCCGGCTCTTGTCTCCCACTACTGACTCCAGGTCGTCGACGCCGAACGTTTCCGCAAGCTGGACTTCCTGGTGCCCCGGGTGAGTCTTCTTCACGATCTCCCAGACCGCCCCCACCGGGTTTTCCGGCAGGTCGGTGAGAATTGGTTTGGAAAGCAGCCGGATGATGCGTTCCGGTATCGGAACCTCGGCACTTCCGCCCGAACCTGCTTTCTGCTGATTCATCTCGATCTCCTTCCGCAGCTGTTTTCGTATGCGTTCCAGTCGTTTGCGCATGGTGGCGGCACTGATCCCTTCAGACTCGGCTAGCCGGGCTGCGGTCCACCCGCCGTGATAGAAGCGCTCGCACACCCTGCGATCAGCGGGCGAAAGACCGACCATGGCTCTTTTCAGAAACGAAAGCAGAAGCGCCTGCTCACCGCTCTCCGCAGGCTCGTCCACCGGCAGTTGCTCAGCGAACGTCATATCGACAAACGTCAACCGCCGGCCGCGTACCAGGTTCAAAGCGATGCTCACCGCGATACGGCGCAGCCAGGCGGGAAAAGCCTGCGGATCGTGGAGTGTGGACAACTTGCGGAAGGCCAATAGGAAAGCCTCCTGGACCACGTCTTCGGCTGACTGTTCGTCACGCACGATTCCGCGCACGACCATCGTCAGCCAACCCTCGTGCTCGACGACCAGCCGGCCGTAAGCCTCCAGGTCTCCACGCTGCGCCTTCTCGACTGTCTCCCGCTGCGGATTGATGGGTTCGGTCATCCCGCTCAACATAACTCAACTAAAGGACACGGGGGAGGAAGAAGTGTGACAAAGGGGTTTGGGCCTGCCCTTTGACTTAAGTCACAGCCAGACTCCTGCCTCTTCGAGTAAGATGTGCCGCACTCATGAAGCGAAAGATCATTCGGATTGACGAAGACAAGTGCACCGGCTGCGGCGATTGCATCCCGAATTGCCCCGAAGGTGCGATTCAGATCATCGACGCCAAGGCTCGCCTCATCAGCGACCTGTTTTGCGACGGTCTCGGCGCCTGCCTGGGCCACTGCCCGGAAGGCGCTATAGAGATCGAAGAAAGAGAAGCCGAGCCATATGACGAAGCCAAGGTGATGCTGAACATCATCAAACAGGGGCCCAATGTCATCCAGGCGCACTTGGATCATCTGCGGGAACATGGGGAGAACGAGCTGCTTAATCAAGCGATGGCGGTTCTCGAAAAGCAGAAAAAGAGGCCGCAGAACCCGGTTTCCCTCGCCGGCATCTTGACGGGTCGAACCTCGTCCGGCGGGTGTCCCGGATCCCGCTCAATGGCTTTCGATTCGCCGGCATCACCAGCGCCCACTCGAGCGGACACGACTGACGAACGACCTTCTCAGCTGACCCACTGGCCTATTCAGCTTCACCTTATATCGCCGCGGGCGCCTCATTTTGTCGGGAGCGATCTGCTCCTCGCCGCCGACTGCGTCGCGTACTCGTTGGGCGACTTCCACCAGAAGCACTTAAAGGGCAAGACGCTGGCCATCGCCTGCCCCAAACTCGACGGAGGACAGGAGATCTATGCCGAAAAGCTTCGTGCCCTGATAGAGAACGCCGAAGTGCAGTCGATCACGGTAATGATCATGGAGGTACCGTGCTGCATGGGACTGCTCCGGATGGTCCAGCAAGTCGCGGCGGAGTCCGGGCGCAAGATTCCGGTTCAGGCCAAGGTCGTCAGCGTGCGGGGCGGCATAATTCGAGAACTGGACTGACCCTGGGAGCGCAAGGAAAGCCATAGACACCGACCAAATCTTCCACGATACTTACCGGCCGAGGAGGATTTGATGAGAAAATCTCGCCTGTCGGTCCTGGTTCCCATCCTGCTGACGTTCACTCTGAAGGCCCAAGCTCCTGCTTCACAACAGCCCAAGCCCGAAGATGTCCTGAAAAATCTCGTCCAGGTCGAGAAGACTCAGACTGTTCCCGACAAAATGAAGCCGGGATTCGAGTCCATTACCGCCCGGGATGCGATCACGATGCTCACCTTCATTTCCTCGGACTTGATGGAGGGCCGGGAGACAGCCACACGCGGCTTTCAACTGGCCGCCGAATATGCCGAGTCTCAGTTTGCTCTGTGGAAGCTGAAGCCCGCCGGCGACGTGCCCGTCGTGACCGGACGGGGTTTCGCCATGATGAGCGGCCCGGAGCGACGGCCCGAGTCCGGGGCGAAGTCATATCACCAGGAATTCGCGATGCTCGAGGTCAGCGAGACCTCCAGTGAGATCAACCTCGACACGAGGATGGGTCCAAACGGCAAGAAGCGCGTGTTCCAGCCAGGAATGGACTTTACGGGCTCCCTGCGGGGAACTGAGTCTCTTGAAGCTCCGGTCGTCTTCGCCGGCTACGGGATAACCGAGAAAGAGGTCGGGTACGATGACTTCAAGAACCTCGACGTCAAAGGAAAGATCGTCCTCATCCTCTCCGAGGCCCCGGGCAAGAATAACCCCGAGTCTCCTTTTCAAAAGGACAAAGAGCTGAAGGAGAAATATTTCCAGCCGGCCATGCCCGCTTTTCAGAGGGGCGGAGACTCCCGGTTCAGTAAGACCCGGGAGATCGCGAAGCTCGGCGTCGCCGCCATCCTCGTCGTGAATAATTCCGGCAACGACAGCCTGACCGTCAACGGGATGTCGGCTATGAGCACGAGGCCCGTTTCCGATGAGCGGCCCATCATTCCAGGACCACGGCGCCGGCTGTCCATCCCCGGGGCTCCCCCGCTGATGCCGGGCGAGAGCGCGCCCGTCATCAATATCACGAGAGACATGGCCAATGCGATCCTCGAGCCTTCGGGCGAGAAGATCGACGACCTGAAGAAGAAGATCGAAACGAGCAACAAACCGGCCTCGACCGAAATTGCGGGCAGCCGGCTCTCGATCGTTTCGAAAGCCAAATCAAGCCTGGTCCGATGCCGCAATGTTGTCGGCTACGTTGAGGGCTCCGACCCGAAACTCAAGGATGAGATCGTGGTTATCGGCGCTCACATGGACCACAACGGCAAACGGGGTGACTATATCTTCAACGGAGCGGACGACAACGGGTCTGGCTCGGTCGGCGTAATGGCTCTCGCCCGTGCTTTTGCCACGAACCCGGAAAAGCCCAAGCGCACTGTCCTGTTTTGTCTGTGGACCGGCGAGGAACAGGGTCTGCTCGGGTCCCGCTACTACGTCATGAACCCGGTCTTCCCGATCGAGAAGACGGTCGCCTACCTTAACCTCGACATGATCAGCCGCCCCTACGACGAGAGGACGATTGCACGCGCCGGCCGGATGATGGGCGTTCCGCAGTCGGAAGAGCTTTTGAAGAAGATCAAGCCGGCCAATTTCCTCCCGGTTTCCTTTTCGGCCGGCAGCGGGCTCGGAGACGTGCTCAAAAACGCCGATCAGTCGGTTGGGCTGGACTTGTTCCTGCGCGAGGCGGGAGAAGGCCGAGGGATGGGGGGGAGCGATCACTCGTCCTTCGGGGCCGTGAAAGTGCCCTGGGCTTTCGTCATCACGAGCATGCATGACGACTATCACCAGACGAGCGACAGCGTCGAGAAAGTGAGCGGAGAGATGATGGAGAAGATCTCCCGCCTGATCTACCTGACCGCGTACACGCTGGCGGATAAGTAAGGCTCGGGCACAATTTGTTCGTAGCCACGTCTTTGGCCGGGCTTTTTGCGAGCGTGCGGTCTGCACGAAGCGGGCTCGCAAAAGCCCGCCTAAAGACGGAACGACAAACAGATTGTGCTAACGGAAAGGAATTGCCATGAGACTCCACACTCTTCTTGCCTTGGCCCTGCTCGTTCAACCGGCCATCGCCGAACGCAAGCCGGGCAGCCCGCTCGACCATCTTCCCTCGAACATCAAAGCTTTGACCCATTTCGGCGAGCGGGCTGATTTCTCGCCCGACAACCAGCGCGTTGCCTTCATGGCGAAAAGCTTCGGTGATGCGTTCGTCATCGACCTGAAGACCCGCGAGATTCGCTGTTTGACCTGCAATGTCCCAGGAGCGGCCTTCCTGAGAGTCATGCACCTCTCGAACAGCGATTACCTTCTCATCGGAGCGGAGCGGTTTGAGAATATCGGCATCAGCCGTTCGCGCGACAACGAGCTTTGGTACCTCAGCCGCAAGCCGGGATCCAAGCCGGTCAAACTCGGTCAGAAGATGAGCGAAGGTGCGGCGATTTCGAAGAAATCGATGAAGATCGGATTTTCGATCGGCCACGCTCAGGACCCCTCCATTGCCGAAGGGGCAACCGTGCTCACCGTCGCCGAAGTGGCGGTCGAGTCCTCCGGCCCGATCCTCAAGAATAAGCGAATCGTCCACCAAAGCCCCGGCCGCGGCTGCTTCCTCGAGGCTCAGGATTTCTTTGACAATGACCGGAAGATGACCTTCAGTTGCTATGAGCCCGAGGGCAAATCGAGCGCCTTGACCATCGATCTGGAAACCGGAACGACGGTCAACCAGTCGGCCGCCATCGGCTTTTACAACGAGGCGGAAGGGATCTTCCCGGATGGTCTGCACACCTGTGTCGAGAGCGACAACCAATCCCGGGTATTCGGCGAACCGGCCAGCTTCCGTAACATTGACGTGTGGAAGCTCCGCATGGATGGAACGGGCAAGAGCTTCACGCGGCTGACTAACTTCAACGACTACGACGGCTGGAAAGCATCAAATCCAGTGGTATCGACGGACGGACGCTACATGGCTTTTCAGGTCGGCCGAACGGGCGACGAAGCCGGAGTCGGTTACGGGATTATGCTGTACGAGCTGAAGTGAGTAACCCGAACCGAAAGATCTCAAGGACCTCAAAGACCTCGGACTTGACACCCTCCCGTCTTTGAGGTCTTTGAGGTCCTTGAGGTCCTTTCCTCTTCTCCTGACTCTCATTACCCCCGAAACCGTTTGACACGCGCCTCAGTCTTTTAGTGCTAGTGGAGGTGCTTTATGTACGTGATCGCAGGGGCAAGCGGGAATACCGGCCGGGTCGCAGCGGAAGTGCTTTTGACTCGGGGCCGCAAAGTCACAGTGCTGGGGAGGCAGGTCAACAGACTTCTTCCCCTGGTCGGAAAAGGAGCAGAAGCGCTTGAGGTCAACTTGCAGGACACTCCCAGGCTGACAGAGGCACTGAGAGGCGCGAAAGCGGCCTACCTTTTGATCCCTCCCAATCTCGCCGCGGCGGATTTTATCGACTATTCGAGGAAGACCGCCGACTCGTTGGCTCGGGCGGTTTCCGAATCCGGGATTCGCTATGTGGTCTTTTTGAGCAGCATGGGCGCACAGCTGCCCGACGGGACAGGTCCGATCAAAGCGCTTCATTACGCCGAAGAACAACTCAGGAAGATCGAGAATCTGAACCTCCTGGCGGTCAGGGCCGGCTTTTTCATGGAGAACTTCTACATGAGCATTCCGGCGGTTCAGCAGTACGGCATGCTTGCTGGAGATATCGCGCCTGATGTCCGTATCCCGATGATTTCGACGGGCGACATCGGCCGCTACGTCGCCGACCGCCTGGACAAGCTTGATTTCACCGGCACGGAGGTTCGGGAGCTTCTGGGACAAAGAGACATCGCGATGAGGGAGGCGGCGACGATCATCGGGAAAGCGCTTGGAAGATCGGATCTCAAGTACCAGCAATTCGACGCGCATGCGATCAAGCAGGCGATGACCGCTGCTGGAGTGAGCGACTCGCTCGCGGATCTTATTGTTGAGATGAACCGCGCGATGAGTGAAGGACGCGTGGCGGCGACTCAGCCGCGTACTGCCGAGAACACCACCTCGACCAGCCTCGAGGAGTTCTCCCGCCGGCAGCTGGCCGATGCCGCGGTGCAGCTGCAGTCGGCGGTAACAAAAAGCTGAAACGGAGCTCAACTGCCTCACAAGGCTCGCTCCGCGCGAGCCTTGTGACTCGCACCGCTTTACGGCGTGACGTCGGCGTACCAGACAAAGCGTCCGTTCTTGATCTGAAGGATGACCGCGTCTTTGATCGGGTCGCCGGATCCGGGCTCGAAAAGCATGTCTCCCGTCACTCCGTGGAAGAGCCTGATTTGCCGGAGGCCGTTCAGAAGCGCTTGCCGTCCGGTCCTTCCTGACTTCTCCAAGCCGCTGCGAAGCAACCCGAATGAATCGTAAGTCAGCGCAGCCACATCATCCGGGGTTTCGCCGAAACGCGCGCGGTAGGCAGCTACAAAACCGGCCGTCAGGGGATTGGCAGATTCTGCGGAGTAGTGATTACTGAGGAATATTCCTTCACAGTCGGCCCCGCACTCGCTGATCAGCTGCGGAGTGCTCCAGGCATCGCTCCCTAGGAAGGGGACCATGAGACCCAGGGTTCGGGCCTGTCGGACCTGTGTGGGGACGTCGGTGTAGTAGCTCGGCAGAAAGACGACATCCGGACCGGCGGCCTTGATCCTCTTAAACTGTGGATTGAAATCCGTTTCCCCGGTTGAGTACTCCTCGAAGGCGACTATCTGCCCCCCAGCCGCCTTAAAGCTTTGACTGAACAATTCGGCCTGACTCTTCAAGACGGCCGTCTTCGCATCATAGAGCACGGCCGCTTTTGACGCCTTTAGCGTGGTTCGGGCGAATGAGCTCAGCACCTTTCCTTGAAAAACGTCAGTGAAGCAGGCGCGAAAAACATTCTGTTTCGGGAGCGAAGTTTCAGGATCAATCGTCGTCCTCGGGTTGGTGGACCATGGTGTGATCAGGCCGATGCCTAGCTCTTCGGCCACATCGGCGGCCGGAATTGTGTTCCCGCTTGAATTCGGGCCGATCAAAACGACCGCGTCGCTGCGGGTGATGAATTCCCGTGCCAGCGAGGCTGACTTCTCGGGCGATCCCTCCGTGTCAGCGACCAGCAGCGCCAGCTGGTAAGTCCGGTCGTCAATCTCGACGCCGCCCCCCGCATTGATCTCGTCAATCGCCAGCTGAGCGGCATTTCTGCAAGAAGCGCCGACAGCCGGGATGGGACCGGTAATTTCGGCGAGCAGCCCGACGACCAGGGTCTGTGGTTTTCTGGGAACCCCTCCCAGTTTTCCATGGGTCTTGAGAGTCTTCCCCACACCCGGCTGCAGGGTGAAGGAACCGACCGTTCTCGCCCCTTCATAAAGAATAGGCTGGGTCCCTTGTATAGCCGGAAAATGCCCGACGATGTAAGCATATCCGATGAAATTGGGTTCGGCTTTCACGGCGTCCAGGAGTTGCGACAAGCTTACGCGGTAGGTTCGCCCCGGGCTCAGAGTCCCGGTGTCGTCAAGGCCGACGCCAATACCGTCCCTATGCGACTTCGGGGACGTTTCATAGAAGTAGTACTTCCCGTCGTGGGAATAAAGATGAAATTCGATCGGTCCGGCGAAACTCATCCAGGACGAAACAGCCCCGAAACCGAGGCTTGAGCCGGTCGGCATGACCACATTGCTCACAGACAACGACGTCGTGATGCCTTCGGCAGGCTCGTTAAGCAGGTAGGGGGCAAAAACCACCGTTTCCTGGCTGGTCGTAGTTCGGACGAGGAAAGCCGGGCCTGAATCGATGGGCTGAGCACCGGCTTGCACCGAAGCGGAGAACCCGAGCACGAACATGAGCAGTATGAGACAAGTCACGCGAACAGATGGGTATCCAGTCATGCTTCCCTCCCCCTTTACTTTTCAGCCGAGAAATTTCTGAACCTCGGGAACCTTCTCGAGAATTCTGTTGGTGAGATCAGGACCGGCCTTCGATTTCAGGAATTCGAGCAGCATCGTCGCGAGCGGCTGGGCTTTGCCGGTGCCGAGTCCCGAGTTCTGAAAGAGCGCAAGCAGGTCGAGGGCAGAACCGCCACCCCCGCCAAATGCCGATGAAGCTTTCCCCATCAACCCGCCCAGCATACCCCCGCCCCCGGAGGCCGGCTTCGCCGAAGGTGCTTCCTTCAACAGATCCCCCAGACCCGAGACCTTGCCCAGCAACTGGCTAAAGTCCCCGGCGTCAGCTTTCTTCTGCACGAAACTCAGCATCCCCGCCGTAGCGGACTTGGTGCCCGATTCCGGAACGCCGAGCTTCCCGGCAGCCATCGAGATGAACTGCTGAATGTCTGTCATGATCCTACCCCCGTTTTGGAAGAGTTTAGCCATCGAAGTATAGCACTGGCGAGGGCGCAAGTTTCGCTTATGCCCCCCGAAGGGGCGACGGCTGAGTTTCGCTCCACGATTATAAAGCGGGCGCCCGTGAAAGGACCTCAAGGACCAAAAGGAAAAAGCATTCGTTTTGGTCCTTGAGGTCCTTGAGGTCCTTGAGGTCTTTGAGGTCCTTTCACCCGTGCCGGCTTCAGTCGGATCCGCCACCAGCCGCCCGCTCGAGGTGAAACCGCGCCCACAGCTGGTTCACGTCAAGCGCCAGTGCCTTCTCGAACTCCGATTTGGCCGCTGCCGCGTTTCCCCGCCCCTGGTGCACGAGACCGCGCAGATAGTGCAAACGCGCCTGGCGGACGTTCAGCGGCTCCCGTTCGCCGAACTTCGAAAAGAAATCCACTCCCGATCCCGGCTCCACGGAAGCGAACGTCATGAGCCCAGCAAGAAGACTTTCCGCCTTATCGGCCGCTCCCAGTTTCTTGAGCGCCATGGCCTCGAAATAACGCAGATCGGACCATTCTTCCCGTTGCTTCGCGTCGCTCGCCTTGCCGAAGAACTCCTTCGCCTTCTCCGCCTCTCCTAACGCTTCGTACGCGGCGCCAATGAAGTAGCAGATCTCAGGCATGCGACCACCGCGGTAGGGCCAGGCGTTCTCGAGGTTCAGAGGGAACTCGAGCGCTTTCTGATAATCGGCCAACGCCCCTTGATAGTCTTTCTCGCGGAAACGAAAATGTCCCTTCAGGAGGTAGACGTCCTCGTACGCGTCCCGAAGGCCTCGGCTGCCTTCCCAGACATTGAAATGGCGCTCGGCGAGAAATCGTGCCGCCTCTTCGTGCCTCCCGGTCTGGACGTATAGCAAGACCAGTCGGGAAGCGGCGTCGTCCCTCTTCTCGACGGTCGCACGGTTCTTCTCGAGAATCTCAATCCGCTTGGCGTGAGGGGTTCCGGCCCTTTCGTACAGGGCATCCAGCTCATAGAACAAGCGCGCGTCCGATGGATCGCTGGCAACAGCCTTTTCCATGCTCGCCGCCGCTTTCGTCACATCATGCTCGACCTGCTGATAGGCGATGGCCAGGTTGCGATGAACCGTGGCAAAGCCGGAATCAAGCACGCGCGATTTCTCCCATTCCTTCAGCGCGGCCGCCGGCTGCTCGTCAAAGAGCAGATTCCCGAGGTAGTACGGGGCGCGAGCGTCGCGGGGGTTTATTTCCTCCGCTCTTTTCAGAACTGCGATCGATTCCAGTCGGAAAGGAAACACAAATCGGGGGCTGGCTTTCGCGGCCTTTTGAAAGAACGCCAGCTGTTTCGCCTGGTCCCCGGCCTCTCCCCAAAAATAGCCGAGGTAATAGTCAACCATGGCGACCCCTACCGGCTCCCTCTCGCTCCGGGGCAGAAGAGACAGAACCGCAACGGCATCATCCCAGAAACCCGCATGCCCATAGTCGACCGCCAGTTCAAGGTAAGACTGGACCGCATTGCGCATAAGCTTCTGGAGGCTCTTCAGTTGGTCATCGGCATCGGCCCTCTTCAAGGCCTTCTTCGCCAGGTATTGTTCGAACCCCGCGAGAAAGTCCAGAGGATCCGCCTTCAGGACCGTTTCCGTTACCTGGAGCGCCTCGGCCGGTCTGCCGACTCGTCGGAGCAGCCCGGCCCTCAGATCGGCGGTTCTTCCGCTCCATTGGTTGGTCGCCAGCGCCCTGTCGACATGGTCTAGAGCCTCGTCGAATCGGCCTTCGCGCGCACTGATCTCCGCCAACTGGTGATACGCAGCCGTGTGGAATGCGTAGCTCCAAGTCGATTTGTAGAGCGGCTGGACAGCCTCACGGTGCTTTCCCTGGAATCGCAGAACCAGGCCCAGGTAGTAAAGGGCCTCTCCGTCCCTGGGACTCGTGAAATTGCGAGTCGGCCGCTTGAGCGCAGTTCGGAATTTCCGCTCTGCGTCTTCGAAAAGGCCCCGTTTGAAATTGCGGATTCCAAGGGCCAGGTTGACGCGGGAATCGTCCGGATCGCGCCTCAGAGCCTCCTCATAGTAAGCGTCCGGTTCGAGGGCAGGATTGAAGAACTGCTCCAGCCTTTGGCCTGCATAGTAGAGCTCTTCGACAGTCCGGATCTCGCGGGGCGGCGGCGGAGCCTTGACCGGGTCCGGCATCGGCTCGCCTTTTTTCTTCTTCTCCTGGTAAGCAAGCAGCTCCGTCGAGTCGGCCGTCGTCACGGAGATCCTTACATCTTCGGCCCTGGTTCCAGGCGGCAGGTCGACGTCGGCCGAAAACGGCTGGGCCGGACTAATGTTGATTTTGGTGGAGTAGAGTGTCTTCTCGGCTGTTTTCAGTGAGACGGTTGCTCCCTCGTGCCGAGCCACGGTGTTGACCGCGATACGGGCCTTTCCGTCCGGCTTGAGATCGAAGTTCAACGCACCTTCGGTGTTCGCGTGTTTCAACCCGCCGAGCTGCCGTATCGGGAACCAGTACAGCCGCACCGTCTTCGATTCGAGCGGCTGGAGCCAGCTGTAGTCCGGTTGGTTGTCGGAGTAGGCGCCGGTCATCAACTCCAGTTCCGGGCCATCCTTTTCCGTCAGGATGTGATCCCAGAGAACACCGCGCGGCCCGGCGCTCCATTCCCAGAACTTCTTCCCGGGCGCGACATGATGGTTCGCGACGCTGGCCGTCCCTGCCTGCTTGCCGTGATCGTAACCCGCGAAGAAATCCTCCTCGTAGTTCCACGCAAACATCGAGGTCCATTCCGGGTGGTTCTTCCACCAGCTCAGGTCTACACCTTCCCGGTAGTCGATTTCGTTGAAAACCTCCCGAGTCACGGGCCAGCGAGCAAACTGGTTCTTGCCGTGATAAGTCACGTATTCGGTGCTGGGCGGAAAGAAGACCTGATAGTTCTCGTTCGAATGAGTCCCGGCGTTGGCAAAAAAGAGGAAGCTCTGCGCAAACGGTGTCCGGTTGATCGGCCGCAGGGTCGCTTCCAGGTACGATTTTCCCGGGTACACGGTGAGCCCCACCGTCCAGCGCATCCGGTGCCGGATTTCCATCTCGCCAATCCAGACGGTGGCACTCCCGTCCGGGTGGTTCTCGAACTTGTAATCGATCGGCATGAACACGCTGGGTCGATGATGGTGGGGGAAGTTCCATTCGATTCCCCCTGAGATCCAGGCGCCGATCATCCCGATGAGCGCCGGCTTGATAACCGTCTGTTTATAGAAAAAGTCGTAGTTGTTAGTCTTGTCCACGGCCGACAACACCCGGCCACCTAACTCGGGGAGCACGCAGACCTTGATGTACTCGTTCTCGAGGTAGACCGCCCGCCACGTTTTGTCGACCCGGTTGTCTGTCAGATCGTCGATCATCGGGTACGGGTAAACCCGGCCCTGGGCACCCTGGTACGCTCGTCCCGCATAGAAGCGCGGATTATGGTCCGGGGCGTTGACCTCGTAGGTCGGAAGGACGAGCGGCTCTTCCCAGACCCGGGCTTTGGAATCTGCCCAGGCCGGGATGACGGCCAAGGCCGCCAAGATGAATCCGATCAACACTCGGTGTGGGCTGGAAGTCCTAAGATTCATGGTCGTTCTCCGTGGTCGCGACGTTAAGCAGTGAGCGCAGCCGTGTTATTTATCCACGAACCAACACGAACTAACACGAACGATCTTATTCGTGTTGGTTCGTGTTGGTTCGTGGATAAATAACTGCGGCCGCTTTCCCAGCGGGTCAGTTATACCGCGGTTTTTCGGCATACGGTTTTGCCTTGCCGTTCTTCAGATTGTACATCCTGCGATGGGTCTGTCTGGCGGCCTCGACGAGCTCCGGATAGGGAAGGTCGATTACGTTTATGAAACCGTAGTTCAAACGCTCTTCGTCCGAAGGCCGCCCGGTCGGGAGGTCGTCGACCATCTGGAACCAGTGAGTGCCGATGATGTAGGGGTTGGCCGCGGAGTTCTCGACGTAGTAGCGATAGGCTTTGCCCCGTTCGGCGTAATCCCGGACCTTGTGGCTCCAGTAGAACAGCCCCTGCATGCCGCGACCCGGGGCGCAGGCGGTGAATTCGCCAATCAGCACCGGCTTCCCTGATACTTCGGCGAAGCGCCGGATGTTGTCAGGTTCGGGCATGAAATCCCTGGAGTAAATATTCACGCTGAATACGTCGAAAAGCCGGCTCATCTCGACCCATCGGTTGTTCGGGTTTTCGGCGAAACGGATACCGAGGACAAGGTGGTTGGGGTCGTGCCGCCTGAGAGCCTTCACAATGACGTCGAAGTACTCGTGCGCACACGTGTAGAGGAAGTCGTCCTTCACCTGCTGCTCGCGTCCCGGGTTGGCTTTCAGCAGTTCCGCGAGTTTCGTTTTCGTCGCCGAGGATTCCGGGTCGGCGAGCAGCATGTCCGGCCATGGGGTGAGAGAACCGAAACTGCGAGCCCACTGCGGCTCGTTGCCGATGAACCAGCCAATCAGGTTGGGATCATCCTTGAGAGGGGTCAACTGGCGACGGGCGGCCGCATCCACGTTCTCCCGGAACTCCTCCGAAAAGACATCAGGAAAATTCCATGGAAAGGGAAACATCTTTCGGGTCGTCCAGCCCTGCAGCGGAATCACGTACGGCATGCCGGAAGTCGTCGCGACGTCATAGTCCGACCAGTTTGCGACCGTATTGAATCCCCAGTTCTTCAGGCGCGCCAGGATGTGATCCTGCCACTTCTTCTCCCACCCTTCACCGAACCGGCGCATGATGTTGGCGGTGTAAAAAGAGACATCTTTACCGGGTTTCAGCCAGGCCGGACCAGCCTCGGGGAGTTCCTGGAACAGGAATCCCCGTCGCGTGACATCTGTTGCGAAACTCCCCTGCTTATAGCCGACCAGATCGACACCGGTTGAGAAGAAGGGATGCCCGTGAGGATCGACGAAGACCCAACGGCCATCCAGTTTCTCCACCCGGAAGAAGCCCGTTTTGCGCACGGTTTGACTTTTGTCTCCGCCTAGCGGGCAAAAGCCGTAATCGACCGGTTCAAGTTTGTCGTCGGCCCACAACCCGCGAAGGCTTTGGTCGTCGTGAGCCTTGCCGGGCCAGTTCTCGGGAATCCACTGGCCGTACCGGTCGACCAACGGTTTACGATCGATGATGTCGTCGGCCGGGACATCTTCCCGCAAGGTGAAGTTGTAGAAGGTGACCTGGGACGCCTGGCTCGGATAGCGCATCCGGATCACGATTTCTTCGACATTATCGAACGTGAAAAGGCGGTTCGGCCAGACCTTGTAACCGAGCGGCAGCAACGGGTTCATGGTCCGTGTTTGAACGAATGCCTCGAATGGAATCACCCCGGAAATTCTAATGCCCGGTAACGGCTCCGTTACGAAGGCCTTGGTCACCTTTCCATCCGAGAACCCGATCGAAAGAGTCTCAAGACTGGTGGTCGCGAACGTGTACTGGATGGAGCGCCAGGAACTCCAGTCGGTCGGCCATCCGAGCACTCGGACCGGGATGCGCACTTCCGGCTCACCTTCGGCGTAGTTGAAGGTAACAGTCAGGGCCTTGCTCGCCGGGTCCTGAAACACAGAGGCATCCTTCGTACTGACCTTCGCCAGATCGCCCGAAGTAAGCCGGGCGATGAGGTCTGCTGGTCCGTCGGCGCGCACAAACCCACCAATCACCATAAGGCCAAAGAGAATCATCGCAAACCGCAGTCGTTTCATGTTTCCTACCTCTGAAGCAGCGGAATCCGACCAACAGTTACACGAACGGCT
Source organism: Acidobacteriota bacterium (assembly GCA_003819755.1). Classification (GTDB taxonomy): domain Bacteria; phylum Acidobacteriota; class UBA6911; order RPQK01; family RPQK01; genus RPQK01. The sequence continues at coordinate 16,911 of RPQK01000019.1, forward strand.
GTGCCCAATCAACGCCACTTTGCGGAAACGATTAGCCGATTTGCGAACGGGGGGTTGGACGGTCTTTCATTGTGGCCGGAGTCTCCAGACTCCGGCAGCCGGGCCGCAAGCCCGGCGAAAGCGATATTGCCTGGCTGCTCCTCGTTCGCTTTGGCCGGATCTCAGGTCCGGCTGCCGGACTCTGGAGAGTCCGGCCACAATAAAAGCACCTCCCCCCTCACTTCCGCTTCGAAACCAAATCGCCGAACTCCTCAAGCAACTCATACTTGTCGAGCCATGTCGTGTAAATAATCCCTTGGGCTCCCGGAGTCTGGTCAAGCGACTTCAGCCAGTCGGCCGGATTGCGCAGGTCATCGGCGTCGTAGTAGGCCCCCGCCACAGTCCGAAAGCCGAGTGACGAGAAGTGCTTGAGGCTCAGGTCGCGCCGCTCGTAATACCAGCACCCGATGATCAGCTCCTTGGGAACATAGTTCCAAGACCCGTCGAAGTGGCCCGACGTCAAGTAGTAATACTTCCTCTTGTCGGCATTGTGGTTGGGATCGAGCATATCGGACCAGACGCACACTTCGGCCCCCGGGCTTGCGGTCTTGAGGATCTTGAACTGCCGAGTGATGCAATCGCCCATCAACTGCCCGAGCGTCAGGTGGCGGTCGACACAGGCCCGGCAAGTCCCTGCGGCGCGCTGTTCATCGGCGTTGATGAAGTAGTAGCGGGGCGCGAGAGCTTCCTGCATCAGCCGTGCCTGGGTCTCCCAGATCTCATAGACCTTCGATTCCGACATGCAGATCGGAGTCTGCCCATTGTAGATCGCGACGGGGTGGTAGAAGCTCACGCGCAGCCGCTCCCCGTCCGAGATTCGCGAACCCGTGCCCAGCTTGATCGGCGGACCGTCGTGATCATATCGCGAATTCATGGCCGGGTCGGACACCGGCTCGAAATCCCGCCCTTCCTCGTAGACGGTTCCGGTCTTTTCACTCCTGACCTCGAGGGGCGCTCCCGGACGTCTGAGGACGTTGATCAACCCAACCTCCTCGACTCGCACATCATCGATCCAGAACCGGCTGCTTTTGGCGCCGCTTACCGATGGCGCTATCAGCACTTTGTCATAACCCCAGGAATTAAAACCGACTTGGACCTTTCGCCACTGGGCATCGGGTGCCGGCCGGGGGTTTTCCCATTGAAGCGGGCGTCTCTCGTCACCTCCGAAAACCTCGAGCTGAAAATACCCTTCGCCAAACGGATCGGAGGCCGCCGGCGACTCGACCTTCACCCAGCAGGAAAGACGATACCTCCGTTCGGGGTGCACGTTGACCCATTGGCTGAGTCTGATCGTCCGCCGGGGGAGGCCTTCGAACTCCTGCAGCCGAAGCGAGCTCTGGCCGGCTCTCCGGTCGTCCTTGTCGAGTACGGCGCTCTTTCCGAAACCGCCCGAAAGCTCGAAACCGTCCAGACTGGTCGCCAACGCCGCTTCAAACCCGCCGTTCTTCAGTTCGACTGGCGGGTCTGGAGCAATCTGCGCTTGCGTGCCGCGAACAACGAAGAGAGCATCCTTGACCGGCAGTCCCTCCGCAAGGTTGCGATCGTGGGCCAGGATGGCGCCGCCGTAACCGGTCGAGAAGATGGCCGGAATGATGTCGAGCTTCAGATCCTGACAGATGCGTTTGACCTTGGCCAACCGAGTGCGGAATTCGGCCGTTTTCAAATCCAGCTGGTCAAGTCCGGCGGCGAGAAGAATGCCGTTCAACCCGTGCTCGGACGCCGTGCGGGCGATGCTCTTAACCGTCTCGACGTCTTTGTCTTCGCCAAGCGAGACGCTCACTCTCACCCAGCGCAGCGGATACTCCTTAACGCTGGGTTGCGCGACAAACGCCGCCATCAGCGCCAACCCCACAACTGCCACTAGCCCGGTTTTCCGTCGCATCGTTGTTCTCTCCTCTAGTTCGTGTCGGTTCCGTTTCAGTCCGTGTCAATTCCTGGGTCAGAAGATCGGGAATTCCCGACTGAGCTTCAGGAAAGGCGCGGCTGAGCGGCCCGCCATGCCTGCACTTTAGGGGTTGGCCACTTCCTCTCACGCCTCCAGCGTTAGGAAGTGGCCAACCCCTAAAATGCAGGCATGGCCACCGCAATGCAAAGGGGTCGTCCCGACCTTTTTCAACACACTCGCGTCATGTCGCTCTCAGTTCGTGAACACGTCCTGGCGACCCAGCTCAATCGGCCTCTCCCCGGTCCCAAAGGGACGCAGGCGAACCCGGTAGCGATACTCGCCGGGCGCGACCTGGTATTTCGGCAACACCTTTCGCGGCGTATCCCCGACTCCGGCCATACGGTGATCAATGTTCAGAGTGATGCCGTCCTGCTTTCGCAGTTGGGGCGTGTAGAGCGCCCGCGACAGGTTGTCCGTGCTGAAGTGATGGGCGCTCACGTTCAGGAGGGTGTCTCCTGAAACAAGAAGCCCGACTTCCCCGTCCGAGAGGGCCGCCCACCGGACATCGGTCTTGTTCCCGTAATCCTCCGGCACCAGGTAGGAGATGTACTGATCCTCGACGAGGCCCGAGTAGACACCAACCTTCATCCCCGTCTTGCGGTCCGGGTAGGTCTCGACGGGGCCGCGGCCATACCAGCTCAGCCGGTTCAGGCCCTCCTGGAGCGTAAGCTGTATGCCAACCTTCGGCAGCCACTGGGGCATGGGGCCGACTGGCTTTACCCGGTGTTCGATCACAATGTCGCCGCCCTTCCGAAACGTGTAGCGGAAATCGCTCTCAAAGCCGGAAACGGCCTCTGGCGCCCGGGCTTCGGTGCTGATCAGGATTTCGACGTTCCCTCGCGACTGCCTCAACTCGACGCTTTTCACGCGGGTCTTTAACCGATCAAGCCCGGTCGCGCGCCATTGGTCAACAATCGGTTTCCCGCCCCAATCGCGTTCGGAATCGTTCCACGTCGGCGCCCGCCAGAGGTTCAGACTCGGGCCTTGCCTGAGCAGTTCCTTCCCCTGATACCGGATCGAGGAGAGTGTGCCTGCGGCCTTGTCCACCCGGTGCTCGAAATTTGCCCCTCTGACGATTATTGTCCCGCCTTCCTCGTACACCTGCGGAGAAGGCAGACCTTTGAATTGCGGCCGGCTTGCCGGCACGCCGACGGGCAAGTCGAGCTGCTCCCAGGCAATTTCGTGCCCGGCCGGAGCCCATCCCGTGTCCGCGCGCAGCCGGAATATCACCAGCAGGCGATATTGGACTCCGGGCGCTGGAGTGATTGCCTTGAACGGCACTTCGACTTCACGACTTTCGCCCGCCGGGACGTCCAGCTCAAGCGTTCCCTGCTGGATCACCTGATCGTCCGCCGCAACCTCCCACCGGGCGTCGAGCTCGCGCAGGTTCTTATGCTCGTGATGATTGGTGATCCTCACCCGGCCTCGGCCTCCGGCCAGGTCCACGGCCTGGATCGCGACCGGTTGAGGTGTCTTTTTGAGCTGCCACAACTCGGGTTCCGCGGACCGGTCGGGGAAGATCAGGCCGTAGGGCCGTGCTCCGATTCCCAGAGAGAAGAACTCCCCGCGATCCTCGGTAGAATCAAAATCAAGCGCGAGGAGCGCTTCGGCAAGTCGCGGTTCGGCGGGATCAGTCAGTTCCGCGGCCGTAAGGGCGCTTCCATAGATCCGCACCCGATCGATCACGGCGTTGCACAGCTCACCAGGGTGCTCCATACCGTGAAGCTCGGCGTTGCGGCCTATATTGACCGGAAACGCGCTCACCGCGATCTTTCCCTGGTGCGCAGTCGATGCCGCCTCCTTTCCGTCGACGTAGAGGCGGAGCGCCGTGCCATCGTAAACGCCCGCCAGGTGGTGCCACTGATACTGCCAGTCGGCCGGGACCGCCGCCTTCGCCGATGCCCGAGCTCCGCCGGGTGCCGGACTCTGAACATAGAGCTCGATCGTGTTCCGGTCCGTCTGCAGGAGTCCGAACTGGTGATTGCCCTTGGTGATGAAGGGGCTTGTCCCATTCCATCGGCGGGGGTAGACCCACGCCTCGAGGGTGAGCTGGTCTCCGGTGATATCGAGCGCCGGATGGCGGTACACCTCGACCCATTCGTCGTGCCCGCTAAGGGCCACGGCGTTGCCGAACCGCCCCTCGACGAGCTGAGCGCCCGCCATCAGAGCGGCCTCTATGCCGTTGGCGGAGCGGTCCGGAGTGGTAATCCACCGAGCCGTGATTCCGGGGCTGATCCAGTCCCAGATGGCGCCGCCGGTCAGCCTCGGATAGCGGCGAATCACTTCCCAGAACTCGTCGAGATTCCCCAGGCCGTTGCCGGTTACGGCGACATATTCGTCCATGAACGACGGACGCGGATCCTGGACCGCGGGCACCTGCCCGACTTTTTCGAGCTCCTCGGGGGTTGGGTAACGGGGCCCGACGATATCCTCGAAAGGCAGCAGGTCGTCGTTGCCCCCGTAGCACCAAGCCGGGCGGCTGGGGTCGATCCGTTTCCCCTCCTTGATCAGTTCCGCTATGTTCTGACCCGAACCGCTTTCGTTCCCCGCACTCCAGATAACGACACTCGGGTGGTTGCGGTCGCGCTTGACCATTCGGACGGCACGGTCCACGTATGCCGCGCGCCATTCACGCCGCTCGGAGAGGTACTCGGTCGCGTGCGCCTCATCCCCGGTCTCATCCACGATGTACATGCCGAGCTCATCCGCCAATTCCAGGTATTCCGGGTTGGGTGGATAATGCGACGTGCGGACGCAGTTGATGTTGAACTGCTTCATAATGGTCAGGTCGCGTCTCATTGTCTCGAGATCCATGGCGTGCCCGGTTCTAGGGTGTTGCATGTGGCTGTTCACGCCGTTGAACTTGACGGCGACGCCGTTGATGTAGACCGCCTGGTTCCTGACCTCGACCTCCCGGAAGCCGACACGGGTGCTGACAACCTCCGTCGTCTTCCCGTCCGGGCCGAGAAGCTCGAGCACCAGCGTATAGAGGTTCGGGTACTCCGCTGACCATTTGAGCGGGTTCGAGACAGGGTGTTGGATGTTCACGCTCTGATTTTGACCCGGCGAAACCGCAATACCAGGGGATATGGGTACGGGATCCAAGACGGGGTTTCGAGCCGCGTCGAAAAGCATAACCCGAAGCCGGTATCCCGCAATCTGTTTTTGCCCGAGGTTCTGGATCTCGGCGGCCACTCTGAGGACGGCGTTTTGGTATGGGGTATCGAGATCGGTGGTGACGTAAAAGTCGCGAATGTGAACCGCCGGGGTCGCCATCAGGTAGACATCGCGGAAGATGCCGGAGAGACGCCAGAAGTCCTGGCATTCCAGGTAAGTGCCGTCGGAATAGCGGAGCACTTGAACCGCGACGGTGTTTTCGCCCGGCCGGAGGTAACGGGTGATGTTGTACTCGGCCGGCTCCATCCCGCCTTCGTTGTAACCCGCCTCCTGGCCGTTAACCCAGACGTAAGAGGCCGAGTGAACCGCCTCGAAGTGAAGGAAAACCTGTTGGCCGGCCCAGCCCGCCGGTATCGTGAAAGTACGCCGGTACGAGCCCACTGGGTTGTAATCGTGAGGGACCATGGGCGGCGTGGCCGGAAAAGGCTGGTGGACATTCCTGAACAACGGGTGCCCGAAACCTTCCATTTGCCAGTTGGAGGGGACCCTGATTTCGCTCCACTGCCGGTCGTCAAATCCTTCTTTGTAAAACTCGGCCGGAGCTTCCTCCGGGACGGCCGCCCAGTGGAATTTCCAGGCGCCGTTCAACATCTGGCAAAACGGCGACGACTTGCGGGGGAATTTCAGGGCGTCCGCCACCGAGCTGAAGGGCATGAGCGTCGTGTGCGGCTCTTCCTGGTTTCGCCGCATTACGGCCGGGTCTTCCCACTCGCGTGCCGGCTGTGCCTGCTGAGCGGCTGTCGTCACGACCAGGGATAGAATCACAAAATAAGCGACAGAGAGAGTTTGAGTTGCGCGCGTCATTTTCGCGCCCCAGCATAACCCAACAACCTGCGCCCGACACGCCCAAAACGGCTTTCGGGGGCACTCGCGATCATGAAGAGTCGGCGTTTTTTATCGTGGCCGGACGACCTGTTCGAGTGAACTTGCAGGCGACTTGGGCCGTCTCACGCAAGGCGGTCAGCCGTCAGCACCTGCACCGCGCGACAATGAGGGTTATGTCGTCCCGCTGCTCGCGCCGGCTGAACTGTCGAACATCATCGACAATCGAGGCAAGCAGGGCCTGCGAGGACAAATGGCAGTTTCGCCTCAGTGCCTGGACCAGGCGCGCGTCTCCGTATTCTTCCTCCTCATCGTTGAACGATTCGGTTACGCCATCGCTATAGAGAGCCAGGAGGTCTCCGGCGAAGAGCCGCCGTTCTCCCATCGAGCAGTCCCATTTTTGGAAGAGCCCCACCACAGTGGCGGTGGAATCGAGCCGTTCAACACCGCTATCGGCCCTCAGAAGGAGTGCCGGGACATGTCCGCAGTTCACATAGCGCAGGCAGCGTGTCTCGTCATCATATTCGGCGTAGAAGAGTGTCGCGTACGCCGTCTCGATCGTATTCTCATAGAAGAGCTGGTTCACCAATGCCAACAGGCGTTGCGGCTCATCCAGAGCGATTGCACACTGGCTGCGCAGAGTCGCCTGCAGGTGGGCCATTAAGAGCGCGGCAGCGATTCCTTTGCCTGCGATGTCGCCGATCACCAACCCGAGCCGGTTTCGTCCCAGGTTCAGGAAATCATAGTAATCGCCGCCGACCTTTTGGGCCTGCAGACAAAGACCGGCGTAATCGAGGGTGGCAAGGGGCGGCAGCGTTTGGGGGAAAAGCCGGGCCTGCACCTGTTTGGCAATCTCCAATTCCTGCGCAGTCCGGAATTCGGACTCCTGCTTCTCGGCCATGGCGCGCCGTTGCTCGTATAGCGCCTGGCTCACCTCGTCGAAGCTCACCAGTGAGAATAGATTCCCATCTATGTCCTGGAAGCGGGCGAACACTCCGCCCCAAATCGGGTTGCGCGTTCCGAGCAACATCGGCGTGCCGCTGCTGGAGGATGGAGGCTGCGCGCCCGGGTCATACTTGATGCGCCGCAGCCGCGGGATCCCTCGAAACTTGACGCCGTTCTTGGACCACTCCTGGAACTTGGCAAGGACATCGTCGGTTACAAAGGCAACCTGCGTATCCCGGCCGATTAGGGCGAATTCTTTCGAGCCGGGCGCGGGTGCGGCGAGCGCCAGGATAGCGTTTCCGTCCGGCGGAACAACGGCGACCCAGCGTTCACCGGATTGAAGGCGGGCGTCGTATATCAAACTGAACCCAAGCTGATCGAGGTAGAATCGCAGGCTTCGATCCTGGTCTCGAACGAAGACCTTTACGGCGTGAAACCGAAGGTAAGGCTCCTTCCGGTTCGGACTGACAGCTGATGCGTCCAGCCAGAGGGATGAACACGACCGGTCCATGGTAATCGATTATAGCCGGTTTCATTTCCCCGCTACCGCGAGCAGGCCGGGGCGACAGATCCAGGAGCTCGAAGGCTCCGTAGTGCTCATCTGGGGGCATCCATTTAGCCGGAGTATGTCAGCATTTTGCGCCGGGGCGGCGGCCATGTGGAGTGCGGCGGCAGAAGCTGCACTTTATGCACATCTCGAGACCGGGACGGCGGTGCGGGCGGAGGTCCGACAGAGCCGCAAGCGCAGCGTTTTTTGCGGACCGTCAGCGGACGGGTAGCGCGTCGGACGCATGC
>RPQK01000020.1 GCA_003819755.1 Acidobacteriota bacterium
CTGGCATGGTTGCTGCTGTTCTTTTCATCGATCGTTCCTTGTGCCATCAGTAAGAAATCGCGGGTGAGGCTGCCAGCCATGTGGAGTGCGGCGGCAGAAGGAGTCCTCGTTCGCTGTCTACACAATAAGAGTTGCTTGCAACTTCGAGTGTGCCAGCGGCTCGAACGGGGCGGGACGCCCCTTGCCCCAGTGCAGGCGGGACGCCTGCGCTCCCAGGGGACGCCCCCACTCTCGCTTCTTATTTGAGCGCTTATACCCCCTTGGGGTCGAAATACCCTTCCCGTGCCTGCAGAGCCGCGCCCAACGCACAGCGAAGCGAGCAGAGTAAGCGGACCACCGAAAGTGGTCGTCCGCCTGCTCTGCCCGCTTCGCCTCACGTTGTGCGCGGCCCCCCAAAACCATCGGCCGGCACGCCTCGCCGTGAGAAATCCCGCTACATCACAAACCCGGTTAACTGGTTGAACGCCTGGCTGGTCACGAAGTTCTGAACTCCATTCTGTTCGGTGATCGCCTGCTGAACGTTACTGTTCCCGAAAAATTGCCATATCGCCTGGCTCCCCAGCTGGCTGACGAAGGCCTGGTTACCAATGAGGTTCTGGAAACTTTCATTGGAGACCAATGCGCCGAAGTTCTGATTGGTGATCAGTCCCACTATCTGGCCACCCGCGATAAGATCCAGGATATTGCTGTTGTTCACGAGCTGTGCGAAGGCGGGGTTGCTGAACATGCCGAGGAACTGGCCGAATCCAGGACTATTTAGAAATTCCTGGGCTATCGGATTCGAAAGAACGGCCTGCGCTCCGACCTGGTTGGCGATCTGCTGAGCGGTGGGATTCTGCGCTATGTTCTGACCACCGATCTGGCTAAAGAGCGCCTGGAACTGCTCGTTTGATACGAGTTGCTGGAACGGTTTCTGGCCGAGAATCTGCTGGAAGTCATGATTGTAGAATAGGTTGGAGATCGGCTCTGAGGCGAATCCGGTAAGGGCGTTCTGACTGCAGGCCGCGATGAATTCCTGATTCGTGATCAATTGCGTGACCTCGGTGTTGGCGAAATGGAACTGCGAGGTTACAGCCTGCTCAGTGGCAAACTGTTCAAACTGCGCATTCGAAACCAGCTGCTGAAAATCCTTGTTGTTCACCAGCTGCTTGAAGGCATCCGAGCGGACGAATTTCAGAACCTGGTCGTTCTGGAGGAGGACCTGCAACTGGGCGTCCTTCAACGAGACGTCGGCCGCCGTCACCTGGTCGGCCCTGAACCTGTCCGCCTTCTGAACACCGCCTATGGTGCCGACAGTTGCTGATTCGTTAGGCCATGGGTAAAAGAACGCAACGTACGCAACGACAAGCACGAGTGGTACGGTCACTGCGAGAACCATTCTCATTTTCTTGGAAATGCTGGACATGGATAGCCTCCCCTCAATTGGGCCCATAAGTGCCGAATGTCTTTTTGATGCCGGCGGGTCTTGCAGCCGGGTCTCCGCCGAGATGGCGATAAGTCGTTTTAGCGTCTTAACCTGGAGCGCTTCGAATCGGGCCGCGTCGATCTCGGCCGGCTGATCGAATGCTGCCATTGCCAACTGGGAACTTAAGGTCAGTTCAGAAGCCAGCTTCCGGGAGCAGTCCGGACATTCCCGAAGATGCTCGATCGTCCGTCCCACTTCTGCATTGCCTGGGCGGTGCGAACTCTCTAGTCTGCCTAAGCACCAGTCAGCGACTCGCGGCCACTCGCGCGGAAAATCCTCCAGGCTCGGCTCGCCGCGTGATACCTCACTCGCGAGCTCGAGTATCTGATCGTCCGTTACGCCGCACTGATTTCCGTTCATCAGCAACTGTCCTTAAACGCAAGCCAAAAGCTTCTGCCGTAACATGCCGCGGGCCTTACTGAGGCGAGACCACACGGTTCCTTCCGGAACTCCTAACTTTGCCGCGATCTGGCGGTGCGGAACGCCTTCGAATTCCGCCAGGAGAACCACCTGCTTGAGTTTTTCGGGCAGGCTGTTGACCGCCTGATGGACCGCCTGCGCCGTTTCCCGCTGAAGCAGCTGCCGGTCGGCAGGACACTCTGTCGATCTGAGGTCGGCCACATTGGGATCCTCGATGTCCGCCACCGCAACAACCCGCCGCGTCCGGAAGTTCATGCAGTGAGTAACGGCGATCGAGTAAACCCATGTTTTTAGTTGTGACTCCCCTCGAAAGGTCCGGAGATTCCTGAGCACCTTCTCGAAAATCTCCTGACACAGGTCCTCTGCCTCATCAACGTTGGAGGTGTAGCGGTGCGCCACGCTCAGAATGAGGCGCATGTTCACCCTGACCAGCAGCTCCAGACTCTTCGGGTCGCCCTCCAGGCATCCCCTGAGCAGCTGATCGTCACTCACCTCTGCATTCATTAGACAAATGCCCAACTTCAACCTTCACTTTTTTTGCGTGCTGGGCAGGGCGGCTCAGAAAGTCACGAAATGAAACAGTGCGGACGGCTCCCCCTACCCATCCCCGGGGAAGTTTACTCGAATCAAGCGGAAACGCAAGCAGGAATAAGACCGTTCACCGTTCACCGTTCAGCGTTCAGCGTTCACGGCTCCGAGGTTACCCCGGATTCTCACGTGGTGACCGCGAGTGGTGAAAATTCGAGAACGGTGAACGGTCTCAAACGTACACTCGGCTCAGCATCTCGGCGGTCGTGTGGTCGATCTGCTCCTTGCGCCGGACCTCGTCGAACAGCGCCAGCAGGTCATTGGCGCGCAGGCGTCGCTTCTCGTCGCCGCGGAAGTCGTAGATGATCTTCCCTTTGTTCATCATGATCAGCCGGTCGCCAAGATTCACGGCCTGCTGCATGGAATGAGTGACCATCAGCGTCGTCAGGTGATCCTTCTCGATGATCTGCTCGGTCAGCTCGATCACCTTTTTGGCGGTCTTTGGGTCGAGCGCCGCGGTGTGCTCATCCAGAAGGAGGAGCTTCGGCTTCAGCCAGGAGGCCATCAGCAGCGTGAGCGCCTGGCGCTGTCCACCCGACAGCTTGCCGATGATATTCCCCAGCCGGTCCTCGAGCCCCATGTTCAGCTCGCGGATCCGGGCTTTGAATTCCTCCGCCGTCCGGGAGCTGACTGCCCAACCGAGCCCGCGTTTTCTTCCCCGCAGCGAAGCCAGGGCGAGGTTCTCGGCAATTGACATGTCGGGGGCCGTTCCGGTGAAGGGATTCTGGAAGACCCGGCCAATGTGCCGGGCGCGTTGATGTTCCGACAGCGCAGTGATGTCCTCCCCGCCGAGGAGTATCTTTCCAAAGTCCACCTGGAAGGAACCGGCGACAGCATTCAGGAGAGTCGACTTGCCGGATCCGTTGGTGCCCAGGACCGCGACAAAGCTCCCCTCCTCCATCCTGAAGGTCACTCCCTGAAGTGCTTTCACCTCGTCGGGCGTATCCGGGTTGAACGTCTTGTATATATCTCGGATCTCAAGCATGGGCCGCCTTCCTTTCCTTGATGCGCAGCCGTGAGAGAAGCCCCGGCAAAATCAGGGCGGCAAACACGAAAGCGGCCGTGATCAGCTTCAAATCGTTCGGATTCATTCCCCAACGCAAGGCGATGGCGACAAGCAGTCGGAACAGCACCGAACCCATGATCGTTCCGGTGATCACCAGCCCAACCGTCTTTACACCAACCAGGCTCTCCCCGATGATCAGGCTGGCGATCCCCCACACCAGCATCCCGAGTCCCATCTGGACATCAGCAAACCCTTGGTATTGGGCCAGCAGGGCGCCGGACAGCGCGACGATGCCGTTCGCCAGTGCCAAACCGCACACGATCATCAAATTGGTGTTCACGCCCAACGCCCGGATCATCTGCGGATTGTTTCCCGTCGCTCGCATGGCCGTGCCGAGATTGGTCCTGAAGAACAGGAACAGGATCATACCGACCCCCACAGCGATCAGGAACGAAAAGATGACCACCGCAAGATCTGTTCCGGGAACCGTCCAGCCGGCGACGTCCACGGATTCGCCGAAGAAGCGCGTTCCGAAATTCTCGGCATAGGAAGCAATCGTCTTTTCTGAGAGCAGCGGCACGTTGCTCCTACCCATGATGTGGAGGTTCACGGAATAGAGCGCGGTCATTACGAGAATTCCCGACAGCAATTCGTTGATCCGAAACCGGGTATGAAGGATAGCCGTCGTAGCTCCAGCCAGGAATCCTGCACCGGCGGCCACCAGCGTGGCGGTCACCGGATCAACACCGTTTATCAAAAGGGAGGCCGCCACCGCCGCACCGAGGGTCACCGAGCCGTCCGTGGTCATGTCGGGGTAATTAAAGACACGAAAACTGACGTAGACGCCCAAGGACAGCAGCGAGAGGATAAATCCTATAGTCAAAGCGCCTATGAGTACCGCCATTCCTGCACCTCACTTTGTGTGGACGATCTGGAAAACCGGGGAAATCCAGCAGATCCCCCGACTTAGCTCACTCTGACCAACGCCAATGATCTCCCGGTCGTCGTTTGCCAGGTGGAGGACAGCCTGAATCTGACCCGTCTCGAAAAGAGTCTTGACTATCTCGCTCAGCTCCTCGAGACCCTTCTTGAGCGGCCGATACGGGAAGGCAGCCGCGTGGAAATGGCCCATCAGTCCTCCGTTCCCCGACATACTTCTGGTGAGATTGGCCAGCGGTCCATCCGCCTCGCGCGTGAGAACTCCCGCAGCAAGAATAAGGCTGCGCGAATACGCCCTCTCGGTCGTGAAGTTCAAGCAATCGCGTATCTCCGGGAAGGCGAAGGGAGAAGAACCAGTGGCAAGCGAAAACGGTGACTTCGTGAGAGCGGCGCCCACCAGGCCGGTCGCCTCCGCCATCATGACGATCCCCAGGGTATCGGCGTTGACCGCCTCGCTTGCCGCCTGCATCAGCTCGCTCAAGGTAACCCCGGTTCGCCCCTCGGCCGCCTCAAACCGAAGCAGATGAGAAAAGTCGCCCTCGAAACTCAGGCCGTATAGAACCGTCAGTTCAGGAATAAGCGAACCAGCCTGGAGGACATAATCGGGGTGATTGGTCCCATCGGTCGGAAGATAGGCGGCCGCACCCGCGATTGCCAGGTATTCGCCGAAACGATCCCTGCAATCCTGGAATCCCTGTCCTATGGCTCCGAGGCCCAAACCGAAACGGTTTACCGGGTAGCGCTCGACGTGGCAGTCTTTTTCCGAGTATCCAGTGCCGTGTAAGGCCACGGGGTCTCCCGTTACAGTTCCTTTCAGGCAGGCCTGCTGGAGCGGGCGCAAAGAGCACATCACGTTGCCAAAACGCAGAGTCTTCGATACAACCTCCTGTGTATCTTCCTTTTCCTGCGTTTCGACGCGAGTCATCAGGTGCACGAGTCCCGCCATCCGAAGAACGGAAACAACATGCGCGGAAGGCTGTTCTACGGTCAGGCTCCCGTTAAGCGCGCCGAGCTCCCGGTAGAACTGGATGAGGACCCTGAGCCCGGCCGAACTGATAAACCTGACACCAGCCATGTCCAACGCAATGTGGTACTGACCTGCGTGGATCTCCTCCGTCAGGACCGTGGTCAGCTCGTTGGACCAGTATGAATCGATGCGGCCGGAAAGGGTCAGCAGGGCACCGCTTGCCGAACTGGATTTTGTAATCTCGAGTTTCTCCTGCATCCTAACCTCCGGGGATGATTTCAGCCTGCGAGCGCACGGCGGCCGGCACTAAGATCTTCAGCTGCCGCGCCAGGTTTTCGTTGATGAGGATACGTGTCTTGCTCGGCGGAACGAACGGAATCGTCGCGGGTGGCGTCCCCCGAGCGACGCGAAGAGCAATTTGCGCCGACTGCTTGCCGCAGTCATAGTAGTCGCGCGCCACTCCCGCAAAAGCGTAACCCTTCTGGACCGGGTCGCTGCTCATGGCGAGGACCGGGACCTTGGCTTTACGGGCGGCTTGGCCCAGGCTGGCGAAAGCGGTCCCAACAAGGTTGTCTGAGATCTGGCACACGGCGTCAATGCCCTTGCTGCACAGCACTTCCGCCGCGTTAAGGATTTCGGAGCTTTGGTAAGCTGGAACAGCCTCCAAGACAAGACCATTCTCTTTGGCCAGTTTCTCGAGTCTCTCTTTGTAAATCACCGAATTGATCTCGGCCGGTGTATAGAGCGTCCCGATCCGCCGGGCGTTTGGCATTGTGGCCTTCAGAAGCCTGATAACACCGGGGAAATCCGCCTCCACGGAGACACCAGTGACATTAGGCAGGTGATCCGTGTACGACTTCCCCGCCCCGGCCGCCACGGGGTCGGCAACACAGGTGAAAACAACGTTGACATCTCGAATCCGCTTGACGGCAAGCTGCAGAGGGGGAGTGCAGATGGCGAAGATAACATCTCGCTTCTCGGTCAGCGCGTTGTCCACGATGTTGTTGAGAGTGGCCGTGTCTCCCTGAGAGTTTCGACGGATAAGAGTGTAGTCTCGCCCCTCCGCCAGACCGGCCTGGCTGAACCCGTCCATGATTCCACGTTCCGATTCCTCAACATGGAAGGAATCGACGTAGGAGATCATGTACATGTTCAGCTTCTTCCGCTCGGTCGAGCTCGCCATTGAGCGGATTTCCTCGGGGAACGACAGACCGAGCTTCTTGGCCGTTACATCGTTTAAGACCACCTTCTTCTCGGCGTAATTCTCCATCGGAATGTCGCTCGTCTTCTCACCCAGCAGAACTCTGGCCGCCACCCGGCCGCTGCGATATCCGGTCTGGCGCCAGCCAATCCCTATCGCCGCGACCGCCCCTTTCGCCGTAAACTCCGGGTCGTTGATGAACAGCGGCAAGTGGTGCTTTTCGGCCACTTTCCCGATGGCGTCGAACGCCTGCAGCGCCGTGTTGTCGCCCGTCACCCACAACGCGTCGACCTGGCGCGAGGAGACGACGTCGGCTGCCTGATAAACCTCATTGGTTCCTGTGACCGTCACTTCTTCCAGGCGGATCCCGCGCTTCTTGAACAGCTCCCGCGCCACGCTGATCACCTTGACCGAGTTCGCTTCCGAGGAGTTATAAAGAGTCCCGACCGCTTTGACCCCCGGCTTAATCTTCAGAATCACGTCGATCGTGTCCTCCAGCGGAGGAAAGGAGCCGACGCCGGTGATATGGGACAGGTGATCCGACAAGGACTTCCCGGCACCCGCCGCGATGGGGTCATAGACGTAACTGAACACGACCGGTGTGCGCCGGACGGTTTTGCACGCTGCCGCCAGACAGGGAGTGCTCAACGGCACTATCAGGTCCAGAGAACCGTCATCCAGGGACTGCAGGACCGACGGGATCATCGGGATCTCTGCGTTCGCGTGCTTGAAGATGACCTGCAGATTGCGATCTTTGACGAATCCTTGCTCGGCCAGAGCCTCGAACAGACCCTTGAAGACCATGTCGGCGCCTTCGTCCGGAGCGAAATACGCAACTCCCATCTTGTAGACCCGGCCGGGTTCGGGCTTGCCGAGAGAGGCAATGGTAGTGGTCGGCGGCTTGCGGTTTCCCCGGTCACCGTAGAAGAGGATAGCCGCCGCGAGGAGGATCAGGCAGAATCCGAGCGCCAGCCTCCGGAGTACAAACAGAGCACCCATAAAGACTCCAGTCCATGGGACGAACGAACCTTCCAACAGCGACGCTACTGCGACGAGTGAGAGTATAGACCGGTTCAGGTGAAGCCGCTAGGCGGGAGCTGCGACACCGGATAGAGCCGGCTCTGTGAAAACCAGCTTACTCCGGCGGGGCGTAAAATGTGGCGGGGTTTGACGTGTAGATCGAGCCGGCAAAAACCTCTTCGTTGCCGCCGGCAAATTTGCGCGGCTTGGCAGCGCCCTTCGGCACCAGCACCAGCTGCGCTGTGCCCGTCTTCATCCCAAAGCGGTGCTGGTTCTGGGCAATCTTGAAATAGAAGATGTTCGGCATGATGAAGTTCTTCCAGTCAGCGCACTTGGCGCTGTTGCCCCGGCACTCGATGGGCGCCTCCTCGGCGATGGCCCGCTGAAGCTCCAAACCGCTCAATGGTATTCCTCGGAATTCCGGCACAATTCCGTACTGGCCGTCCGCAATCACCCATTTCTTAAACTTGGGCAACCAGACCTCGGCCACCGAATGCGCTTCGCTGCGCGTCTCGACATCTTTCGGCAGCAAACCCAATAAGCGGGAATACAAACCGTAGGCCCGCGTGACGCCAGCCGCAACCACGGCGTAGTTTTGACAAATGAACCGGCCACCGGCTTTCGCTTCGCGCAAAATGGTCAGCGGGTCGTTCTTGGACGCCATGTGACTTGAATCGTGTTGCCACTGTTCGCTTGTCCACTTGGTCAACCGAATCAACTTCTCATAGTCATCCCCGGCGCCGGCGACCACGGGATCAACGGAAAACTCGGTTCGGAGCAGCGCAAGATCATGGATATCCGGGCTGTCGAATTGCAGTCGGAACTCGAAGCCGGGTTCCGACGCATCCCATTCGAGAGCCTTCGGCCCCCACTTTTCCTTAATCTCGGCGATCAGAGTCTTAAACTCCGGGTCTGTCCGCAAAGGGTCGAGATCGCTGTCCGTCGCATAGCTGGAATACCTGGTGTAACCGGCATCAAGCGCCAACCGAAGAGAAGCGATCGCTTGAGTCTTCTCTCCGAGCAGAGACTGAAGACAGGCCCGGTTGAACAAAAGCCCCGGGCGGGCGTTCGGGAGCGACGCCAGATCCGGCGACGCCAGCATCTTGTCAATCAGGGTAAGCGCTTCCGGCAACTGGCCGGCCTGGTACTTCGCCGTATATTCCTGGTTAAGCCTCAGTAATTCCGGCGAGGGCGAGGGTTGCTGGGCGAGGAGACTGCCGACCCAAAAGAAGAGACATAGAAGGGCAACCGAGAGACGCATGCGGCCATCATATCTGATTTCTTCGAAATTCTTTTATCCACGAATTACACGAATTGACACGAATTCAAAAGGACCTCAAGGACCTCAAAGACCTCAAGGACGGTGACTGTTGCTTTGTCCTTGAGGTCTTTGAGGTCTTTGAGGTCCTTTGAATTCGTGTCAATTCGTGTAATTCGTGTAATTCGTGGATAAAGAAACGAGCATCATCCGCGATCCGGACGAGCCTTAACAGAGATCCACCGGAAGCCCAGTCGCGGCCGCCTGGTACACCGCCTCCTGGACCGCCAGCGTTTTGAGATATTCGTGGCCGTTGGTCTCGAACGGGGCGCCGTCGAGCAGGCGATCGACGAAATGCCGCTGAGTGTAATAGCAGCAGTCGCCGGCGAAGTTGCGGTCTTCGTGATGGTAGGCGATTTCCTTTTCTTTCCCGCCTAGCGCCTGAAGGCTAAGACGCCCATCCCCGTTAAGCCGAATGCTGCCGCTGCTGCCCTCGACCAGGAAATCTCCGAAGGTGTAACGGGGATTCGCGTAAACGGATTCGTTGTACCGATTGGCGTCCCACTGCCCCAAAGCACCATTCGCGAACTCCAAGACGAGCAGCCCGGCGTCTTCTCCCTTTATAACTGGGTTTAGCCGGCGCAGCCAGGCGGACACCCGGGTGATCTCACCGGCCAGATAGCGAAAACTGTCGATGAAGTGGACTCCCGTCTCGTAAACGAGCAACCTCGGGTAATCGCGGAAGTAGGGCTGGCGGGGTATGTAGGCGTTCTCACCCCACCCGTCTCCCATGCGGCAGCGGAAGAACAGAGAGAAGAGCCGGTCTCCGATTTCGCCGGCCTCCAGCCGCCTTTTGATTTCGCGATGCCATGGTTGAAATCGGAAGTTCTCATGGACCATGAACCGCACGCCGGCCTGATCGGCGTTCGCCACAATGGCTCGCGCCTCCGCCATGCTGGGCGCAAGCGGTTTCTGGCAGATGATGTGAATGCCACGGCTGGCCGCCTCCGCACAGATCGTTTGATGAGAAGGAGGAGGGGTGATCACATCGACGAAATCCGGGGACTCGCGGTCAAACATTTCCCGGTAGTCGCCGTAGCAAGGCAGGCCAAAGCGGTCCTTGATCGACTGGGCACGCGCCTGATCCCGGTTGCTGAAGGCCGTAATCGCGACCTCGGGTATGCGCTGCCACGCCTCATACTGGAAGTAGCTGAAATACCCGGCCCCAATGCAAACTCCTTTTAGCTTTTGCATTCTTTGTCTCCGCAAAAATCTGGTTCACGGACAAACACGGACGAACACGGACAGTGGAACGATCTGGGAGTATCCGTGTTCGTCCGTGTCAGTCCGTGTTTGTCCGTGGCGCTCTTAACGGCATCCCCACCCAGCACGCAACCGCAGCCAGGTTCAACAAACCGGCGACGCCGAAGTAGGTGTTCGCTGAACCGGTCAGGCCGTACAACCAGGGAAAAGCATTCGCGCTTACAAACGATCCGATATTCCCGGCCATGTTCATCGACCCGGACACTGCTCCAGCCTTGCGCCCGCCGATATCCAGACAGAAGACCCAACTGGGGCTCAAGCTCAAGTCCGCGCCAAAAGTGGCAATGGCAAAGCAAGCGACAGCTTCGGCCGGACTCTCCGCAAACCGAATGGCGCCCATGCCTGCGGCAGCCAAAGCAAAGCCCGTAATCGCGGGCAGCCGGCGAGACCACCCGCGAAGCCGGGTCTTGAAGAGAAAATCAATCGAAAAACCGGCCACCCAGAGGGCGCAGGCGCCGCCCAACAGCGGGATCATGGCATAAGAGGCGGCCGACGACGGGGAAAGCCGGTAGTGTTCCTGAAGAAAGGGAAGCATCCACGACAGGCAGATGAAGAAGGTGAAATTGCTGGCGAAGTATTGCCCCATCGCCAGCATGACGTCTCTTTTCGCAATCGACGGGGCGTGCAGTTCGCTCTTCTCCCGATCTCGCGCAATTCGCGGTTCCACGCCCTTCGGATAGTCCCGAAAGAAAAGCACCCAGGCGGCGGCCCAGGCGAGTCCGAGCGCGCCCAGCCAGGCAAACGACATCCGCCACTCGAACCTCTCGAGCATCCAGGCCAGCAGCGGAAACGCCAATGCCGCGCCTATTCGTGATCCCGAGAAGAGAATACCGTTGGCGCGCCCCCGCTCCCCGGCTGACAGCCAGTTGTAAAACGTGCGGGCACTTCCCGGAAACGCTCCTGCTTCCGCCATGCCGAAGAAGAACCGAACAACCAGCAACTGCGTCAGGCTGCGCACGGCGCCGGTCATGGCGGTGAGCAGGCTCCAGGCCGAGACAATACCGGCAAGGGCCAGGCGGGGACCGTACCGGTCTGCCAACCACCCGGAGGGAACCTGGGCAAGGGCGTAGCCCAAGGCGAACGCGCTGAACGCCAGGCCCATAGCCTGATCCGAGAGAACGAGGTCGGCCGCAATCGGACCCTTGGCCGAGGAGATGCAGACTCGGTCGATGTACGTAATTAATGACAGGATGAAGAGACCGAACACCACGAGATACCGAGTCAGCGGCGGTTGAGTGACTCGCCGTTTTGTGGCGAGTTGTATCGAAACCCCGCGGCCCCGGAGCAGCGAGCGTAAGCTCATGCCCGCTCTCCGCCAAACAGGGCCGCTGCCGTGTTCCAGAGGATATCTTGTCTAACCTCTTTCCCGTCAGAGAGGGTGACGATCTTGTCGATCTCTGTCGTCAGGTTCTCCGGCAAGTCGGAGCCAATTAACAGGCGTGAAGAAGGAACATGAGCCAACACCTGACGAACGTGATTGGGCATCAAGGTTGAGAGCTCCAGGTAGATGTTGGGACAGAAAAGAGCCGCAACGATGGCCCCGCCTACGAGCATCCCCCCTCCGCCCGCATGGGCGAGAATGATTTTCAGCTCCGGGAATTTACGTGCCGGCATCATGAACAACGATGGGAGCGCGGCCGGTATGCCGTTTCCGGTGTGACAGATTACCGGCAGGCCGAACTCAAGCGCCGTTTCAAACACGTATTCCGTGCAGGGCTGGAGCGGGTGAAAAGGCTGGTACTGCGGCTGCAGCTTCAAGGCCTTGAAACCCCATTCCTCGACACACCGTTGGACCTCTTCCCGAAACGCCCGGCGGCCACCGAGCGGGTAGACGTACGCCGCGCCGACCAACCGGCTGGGGTCAGCTTTTACCGCCCGGCCGATGGTATCGTGCACGCTTCGGCAGTCCTCGATCACCGGAAACGGGATGACGATGGAACGGTCCACGCCCGCCTGATCCATGGCATTCAGGAGCTGGTCAACCGAGTAGCGGCTTCCGTTGTGCGCGGCAAAGCCCACGTGAGTATGCGTGTCAAAGACCTTGTAACCGCCTCTCATCGCTGTCCTTCCACATTCCGGCTGATCAGGTCGCCTAGCTCACAGGCGCTCAGCTTTCCACCCAGGTCCCTGGTACCCGGGCAATGCGCCAGGATCTCCTCGACCGCCCGTCTGATGAGTCGCGCCCCTTCGACGGTTTCGGGATGATCCAGCCACTCGAGCATAAGCGCGACTGACAGAATTGTAGCGGTCGGATTGGCGAGCCCCCGACCCGCGATATCCGGCGCCGACCCGTGTGCCGGCTGGAAGACCGCATGACCCTCCCCGATGTCCGCCGATGGGGCCATCCCCATCCCCCCGACGAGTCCGGCACCCAGGTCGGAAAGGATATCGCCGAACATGTTCTCAGTCACAATGACGTCGAAACTTTCCGGCTTTCGCACCAGGCGCAGGGCGGCGGCATCCACGTATAAATGCTCGGTCCGGACATCCGGGTAATCTTCGGCGACCTGATCGAAAATCCGGCGGAAGAAAGCCATGGAAGGCAAGACGTTCGCCTTGTCCACGAGAGTGACAAGACGCCGGCGGCGACGCGCCTGCTCGAAGGCGGCACGAAAGACGCGTTCGCTGCCTTTGCGGGAAATGCACATTGTGTCTGAAGCGGTGTCGGGATCGTTGGCCCGTTCGGCTCGGCGCGACGAAAACAGACCCTCGGTGCTCTCCCGGATCAACACGAAATCGATATCCCCGGCGTCGTACCCCTTGAGCGGGGTGTGGTCTCGGTGAAACAGCCGGAGCGGCCGTAAACCGCAGTACAGATCGAGCCGCTCGCGCAGATCCAACTGAGGGCTGATTTCAGTCCCGTCCGGCAGTCTGACGTCCGGGAGGCCGATTGCCCCGAGGAGAATCGCATCGCACTTGCGAAGTTCGCTGAAGCGCGTGTCGGACAGCGCTTCCCCGCTTCTCAGGTATTCACCGGCACCAACCGGGAAATGACGAAGTGAAAAAGATACTGTCCCCAGACTCTGTTCGACGGTCTTCAGGACCTTCAGGCCCTCGGCAATGACCTCAGGGCCGATTCCGTCCCCCGGGACAACCCCAAGGTGAAAGAGAGCGCGTTGGTTAACCACATGAGAACATTAATATATGATATAGCATCCGTCAAGCCTTCCCTGGCGCCAGGCGCCGGGGAAGGCCGGACGATCAGGATTGCGGATCGCGCTGGTGTTGAACCTGGGCCCGAAAGTCCTCCGCGATATTGGTGAGAATTTCGGCGGCCGCCCCGGCCTGCCTGGCCCGCATAGCGTTCAACAACTGCTCGTGTTTCTGGACCTCGATGTCCAGATAGGGAGGAATTTCGTTACCCGACCGCATCAATCCGCAGGCAAACAAGGAACCGACGGCTCTATCCAGAGCCTCGGCCGCGTACCGGTTACCGGATTTCGCCCAAACCAGCCGATGAAACACCAGGTCTTCGTAGAAGAATCGAGGGACATCCTTCTCCTGGGCGGTCCGTTTCAGCTTCTGGAGTTGATCCGCCAGTTCATCAATGTCGGCTGGGCTCATCCTCTCGCAGGCCCACCGGACCAACTGCGGTTCCACGAGTTTCCTGAAGTCGGCGACTTGTCTCAACTCGTCCGGCGTCAAATCGACAACGGAGCAGGATCGGTTACGCCGTCGCCTCACCAGGCCTCTGTTCTCCAAGACCTGCAGAGCTTCGCGCACGGGAATGGAACTGACGGCGAACCGAGCAGCCAGTTCCCGTTCCACCAGCCGGTCACCAGGTTTGTAAATACCCGTCAGAATCGAACGTTGGAGAATGTCCACGATCTCTTCGCTCAGCGAGCGGAGGTGAAGGGGAGTAACCGTCTTCGCCATGGGCCTGCAATATATCACAAGGTTCTAAAAGAGCCGTAAGCCCGGTAAATCACAGGGACACAAGGGACACAAGAGACACAAGGGACGGAATCCACTGGTCCCTTCGTCCCTTCATCCCTTTCTGTCCCTTGTGTCCCTTCTGTCCCTCGTTCTGGCTCGCTCCAATCTGGCTTGATTGGTTCCGGATTCAGTGGTATACAGCGGTTGCTACGTATACGTACTAGATACTCAAGGACTAATCACGATGCGCAATCGACTCTCGTTTGTCCTGGCGATCGTCTGGCTGTCTGGTGTGGCTGCAAGCCTGCTTTCCGCCCAGACCCTGAAGCCCGGGCCGCAGGTGTTGACCTTCCACTCCTCGGTCGACGACACCGAACAGCCCTATGGGCTTTACCTGCCCCCGCAGTTCAACCCGAAGAAGCGGTACCCTCTGGTCATCAGCCTCCATGGCGCCGGTTCGAACCACCGCCTGAATCTCCGGC
The DNA here is from genome assembly GCA_003819755.1 of Acidobacteriota bacterium. GTDB lineage: Bacteria > Acidobacteriota > UBA6911 > RPQK01 > RPQK01 > RPQK01. The sequence continues at coordinate 14,546 of RPQK01000020.1, forward strand.
GTGTTTTCGGAAAGAGCAATGCGCAGGGCGAGACCGACGTGGAAGCGAGCCGTTACTTCCCGAAGTGGAACGACGTCGACTTCATAGTGGCGTCGCCCTTCAGCCGAGGGACCATCGGCTACCAGGGAGTAGCGGAGAAGGATGTCTACGACGTCCTGGCCGATGTCCGGGGCCGATTCCCGATCGACGAAAATCGGATCTACCTGACGGGACTGTCCATGGGGGGCGGCGGCACTCTGTGGCTGGCGCTGACACGGCCGGACATATGGGCCGCCATCGTTCCCGTCTGTCCCGCCCCTCCGCCGGAGACCGAGGTCCTCGCCCCGAACGCCTTACACCTCCCCGTGCGTTTCTGCCAGGGCGGCGCAGACCCGGTTGTCAGGCCCGCCGGAGTCCGCGACTGGGCAAAGCGGCTGGAGACGCTCGGCAGCAAGGTTGAGTACATCGAGTACCCCGGCGTCGCCCACAACAGCTGGGAGAATGCGTACCAGGATGGGCAGATTTTCAAGTGGTTCGGTCAATTCCAGCGCAACCCTCACCCGGACCGCGTCCGCTTTGTCAGCAGCCGCTACAAATACAACACCGCCTACTGGGTCCAACTTGACGGCCTGACACCGGGCACGGCGGCGAGCATCGATGCAAGCTTCACGGCCGACAATCGGATCGAGATCAAGACGAGCGCTCTCGACGCTTTCACCCTTCGTCTGGCCGGACACCCTCGTTTGAAAAAGAATCGGCCCGTCGAGGTCAAAATCGATGACAAGCCGGTAGAAGTGAAATCGGCCGACACGCTGTCATTCCGGCGGGATGCCGGAGCCTGGGTGGCGGGAAGTCGCGAAATCGGCCCAACCTCCAAAAAAACGGGGGCAGAGGGACCAATGGGCGAGGTCATCTCCAGCCGGCATATCTATGTCTACGGGACGGCCGACAGCCCTTCGAGCTCGGAGCTGCAGTTGCGCCAACGGCAGGCGTCGAAAGCGGCCGAATGGTGCGTAGACCGCGGCTGGTTCCTCGGACGGGTCATGGTCTTCCCCCGAGTCGTCGCGGACAAGGACGTCAGGCCGAGCGACCTGGAGAGTTCCAACCTGGTGCTGTTTGGTACGCGGGAAACCAACAAGCTGATCGCTCAGTTGGCCGATCAGCTGCCGATTCAGATGAAGAAGGATTCTCAAGGCTACGGCCTGGTGTACGTCTTCCCGAAGGGAGAGCATTACGTCCTGATCAACTCCGGCCTGCCCTGGTGGCAGGAACCCGAGCCCGGTGCCGGGGCTAGTCCGGTTCGCCGCGGTTCCATGTTCGCCGGCCCGATCGTTGCTTTCGGCCTGATGGGCTTCGAAGATTACCTTGTGTTTAAGGGCGCTGCCAACAATCCGATCGCCGCCGGCCGGTTTGACAACAACTGGCGTTTGCCCAAAGCCGTCGCCGAGAAGATCAGGGCGTCGGGCGTGGTCACGGTCGTGGAGTAGATGTTATCAGCACTCAGAGCCGAGGATCCTCCGCGCGGGTGGCGGTGGCGGCTCGAGCGGCGCCGATAGGACAACGACCCATGGAGCAATCGCGAACGATCTACGAGGAGGATTTTCCACTATGTCCGCCTGTTTCGGCTGGATGAAGTGGAGCGCCTTCTATTAAGCTCGGGCTTTTGGGTCCAGATCCAGAAAGGATATGGCCAGACAGGACTGCCGGCAGGCAGGAGGGTGTTTCGGGCGATCAAAACGCCAGCAGATCACCTGTCTCATCGAACCAGCCTTTGATCGGCTCGAGTATCTCGATGTCCGCTCTTCCCTGCAGCGCCGCGAGAACTGGAGCCGAGACATGAACCCGATCCAATCTTAATGTGTTCTGAACACGAATAAGTCTCACCTTGGTCGGTTCCAGTCCAGGACAAGCGCGAAGTGCGAAGGCGGGCCCTTACGGTGGAGTTGCGGCAGGTCAGTGTCGCGAATCGTCACGCCGCTCATAGTGGGAGTATAAGCTAATTGGCGAGGTCCTCGGAGTAGTACTATGGTGGGATATATTCAGGAGGAACGGCCATGATCGATCTGTCTCGAAGGGAGTTTGTCACGACCGCTGCCAAGGGAACGGCAGTAGCGCTTACAGCGCTCAGCCGGAGCCGTGTTCTGGGTGCGAACGATCGGATATTGATTGGGATCATTGGATGCGGGGATCGCGGCATCGACACGCACATGAAGACCGTGCACAAGTTTGATGCCGAGCAGAACGTTCAGTTCACGGCCGTCTGTGACCCCTGGCGAGTACGGCGCGAGGAAGCGGCCGGGCTCATCAAGGAGTGGTATGGGCTTCAGGCTAAACAGTTCGTTTCCTATGAAGATCTCCTGGCACTCAAAGATGTCGACGCGGTCATGATCGCCTCCTGCGACCATCAACACGCCCGACACCTTGAGGCGGCCGCGAAGGCCGGCAAGCACACCTACTGCGAAAAGCCCCTCGCCAGGAACATGGAAGAGTTGAACAGGGCCTTCGACGCGGTCAAGAAGGCTGGGATCATTGTCCAGGCAGGGACACAGCTCCGCAGCTTTCCGTCAGTAGCCGGGACCCGAGAAGTCTATAAGAGCGGCATCCTGGGCAAAGTGAGCCGGATCGACCAGGTGCGCAACGACAGCCAGCCGTTCTGGTACCGGTACGTGAAGGAGGTGAAAGCCGAGGATGTGGACTGGAAGCAGTTCCTGATGGGCCAGCCGATGAGGCCGTTCAATTCGGTGCAATACTCCGGCTGGTATGGCTTTCGCGACTTCTGTGACGGCTTGGTTCCGCAGTGGGGAAGTCACTTCATCGACACCGTCCACTACATCACCGGCGCCAAGTTCCCGACTTCCTGTGTCGCGCAAAGTGGGATTTTTACCTGGAAGGACGACTACGGTTTCACTTGCGGTGACCAGGTACAGGCGCTCTGGATCTACCCCGAGGGTTTTATGGTCAGCTACACGACGAACTTCGGGAACGAGTTCGGCAATCTCACCCGCATCCACGGCGATCAGGGCATGCTGAAATTGGACAATTTGATGGCGCCGGTCCTGACAGCCGAGGGCGGAAGCAAGAACAGGGGTGTGATTCGGGGCGTCAACCCGGTCAAACCGGTCGAGCGACCGGATCATTTCCTTGACTGGCTCCAGTGTCTGCGCAGCCGGCAAACCCCGAATGCCTCCATCGAGGCCGGCTTTCAGCACGCCGTCGCGTGCATTATGGCTGTCGAATCGCAGGACAAAGGGATCCGCACGGTCTACGACCCGGCCGCACGGCAGATTAAGCAGGGGTGAGGCCGGGTTTGAGCGGTGCCGAATCTAAAGGACCTCAAGGACCTCAAAGACCTCAAGGACGTAAAGCGGCATCTCGTCCTTGAGGTCTTTGAGGTCCTTGAGGTCCTTTAGATTCGGCACCACTGTTCCCCTCATTCACACGTGAGCACGGTGACCGGATCCACTCGCGCCGCCCGCCGGGCGGGCAGCCAGGCCGCGACCAGGCCAACGGCAGACAGAAGCAGCACGACAGCGCCGAAGACCCAGGGATCCGCAGGCTTCGTGCCGAACAAGAGACTCTCTAAGACACGGGTCAAGAAGAAAGCCGCGATAACGCCGCAGACGAGACTGAGCGCAAACGTTTTGATCGACCGGCCGAGAACCAAGCGGACAACGTCGCGTTCACTGGCACCCAGCGCCAGCCTGACTCCCAGTTCCTGAATCCGCTGGTTCGCACAATACGCCTCCACCCCGTAGACGCCGACCGCCGCCAGGATGAGAGCCAAACCAGCGAAGGCGCCAAGAAAAAGCATGTTAAACCGGCGCTCCGAGAGCGAGGCTGAGAGCAGGTGGGTCATCGTCTCGAGATTCCGAACAGGCAGGTGACCGTCAAGCTCACGGACGATTCCCCGAACGGCCGGAGCCAATGCCTGTGCGTCCGTGCCGGCACGAATGACCAGCCAGGCCGATCTCGGGCCGATTTGCTCGATCGGCGAATAGAGGTGAGGGTAGGCGGGAGCGTCCAGCGACTCGTACTTGATGGCGCCGACCACGCCCACGACCTCACGCCACCCGGACCCGGTGTTAATTCGTTTGCCGAGAGGCTGCTCGCCCTTGAGGTACCGGTCAACGAAAGTCTGATCGACAACGACTACCTCAGACGTGCCCTTGCGATCAGAACGCGTGAAGAGCCGACCCTGCCTCAAGGGTATGCCCATCGCCGCAAAGTAACCTGGGGAGGCTGCAGACACGATAGCGTCGGACGCTTGATCGGGACCCGCCGACGGCCTGCCCTGGATTTCGAAGGAGAGGTAGTTCCCGCCACCCCCGAAAGGAACATCCGTTACCAGACCAACCGAATCGACCCCGGGCAAGCGTGAGGTCTCAGAGGAAAGCCGGTCCCAAAATGTCGTCGCGTGATCGGCTTCCGGGTATTGGGCTCTCGGCAGGACGAACCGCGCTGTGACCACTCCATCCGGACGGAAGCCGGGCTCGACCGAGCGCAACTCGAAGAAGCTCCGGATGAGGAGCATGGAGCCGACCAGCAGAACGAGCGCCAGGGAGAGCTCGAACGCTGACAGAAGCCTGGCGGTGCCGGAGTGAATCGGCGATCCGGAGCCGCGCCCGCCTTTCTTGAGCAGATCGTTGAGACTGGATCCCGTCATGCGCAGCGCCGGCAGAAGGCCGAACACCAGTCCGGTGAAGACCGAAACGGCGAGTGTGAACCACAGGACGCGCGGTTCCACGGTTACCGCCTCGAGCCGGGGGATGTTCTCCGGGTTCCACCATTTCAAGGCGCTGACGCCGACCGTCGCTATCAGGATTCCCCCTGTTCCACCGATAACGGCAAGTAGCAGCGACTCCACCAGGAGCTGACGGACCAGACGACGGCGCCTCGCGCCCAATGTCGTTCTGATAGCCAGCTCACGGAACCTGACGCCCGCCTTGGCGAGCAGCACGTTGGCGACGTTGACACACGCTATCAGCAAGAGGAAACCAACGGCGGCATTAAGCACGTAGAGAGCAAGCCGGACCGGCCCCACCACACGCTCCTGGAGCGGCGTAACCAGCACTCGCCAGTTCTTATTGGTTTCGGGGTACGTCAGGGCCAGCCGCTCGGCGATCCCGGTCATTTCTGTTCGCGCCTGCTCTACGGAGACGTTCGGGCGCAGACGGCCCACCACTCCAAGGAAGTCGCTACGCCTCCCTCGTTCTGCGATCGCAAGGGGAATCCAGGCATCCTTCTGTCCCTCGGTCGGATAGCGAAACGAGTCCGGCATGACGCCAACCACCTGGTAAAGCACTCCATTAAGCCGAAGGGAAGTGCCCAGAATGGCGGCATTCGCTCCCAGCCGACTCTTCCAAAGTCCGTAGCTCACGATCACGAAGCGGTCTTTTCCCGGAGTCATTTCGGCCGACAAGAAAGTCCGTCCGAGTAAGGGACGGGTCCGGAGCACCCGGAAGAAGTCGGTATCGACCAGGCCGATCCTCAGCTGATCCGGTTCTCCTTTTTCGGTGAGGGTAAACAGCGTATTGGCGCAGGCTGCCAGGGATTCGAACGACCGGCTCTGTTGCTTCCAGTCTTTGTAGTCAGGCAGGGAAACCGTCTCGTCGGCGATCCCGACAGTGGGATTGGTCCCCGAAAGCCAAACCAGGCGATCGGAGTCCGAATAGGGGAGTGGCCTCAGCACGACTCCGTTCAGGATCGAGAAGACCAGGGAAGTGGCGCCAATGCCCAAGGCCAGGGTGAGTACGATGACCATCGCCGAGCTCGGCGACTTGCGCAACATTCGCAAGGCATAGGTGAGATCCCGGGCAATCAACTGGGCGTGTTCCCTCGCGGCCGTCCGCATCAAGTCCCGAGCCGTTTCGAAGCACAGTCGAAACAGCGATTCGCTTCCCCGGGCGGCTTGCCGGCAACGCTCGCGAAAGACCTGTCCCATCTCATGCCCGTACTCCTCGCGGAATTCAGCCGGGTAGGCATACAGAAGGCATCGATAGACGCCGGTGCAGAAGGAAAGGCTCAAGACGCCGGCATCACGGGTTGGCTGTTTTGCTCGGCTGTCCATCAAATCGCCTCCTGTGCCGGCAAGAGTCTTTTGATCCGTGCCGCCTGGACGAGCGTCTCGAGCCGCTCGGCTTCAGCGACGGCCAGGCGCCGGCCCAACTCCGTGAGCCGGTAGTACCGGCGACGTTCATCGTCGAGCCTGGGATCTGGACGCCAGTCCGATTCAACAATCAATCCGCTCCCGACCATTCGTTTAATGGAGCCGTAGAGCGTACCTGGCCCCATTCGAAAAGCGCCGCGGCTGCGCGCTTCGATCTCCATCATGATGGCGTAACCGTGTTTTTCCTCGTCCGCCAAGGCAAGCAAGATGTGGAAAACCGCCGGTGTTAGAGGCAGGTAGGAGTCTAAGGATTCCAAGGACGGATCGTCAGTCATTGCGGTCAAGCCTCCGATGTATATCCGCAATGACTATATCCGCGATGGATAGATGGGTCAAGGGGGCAGATTGAAGGACCTCAAGGACCTCAAGGACCCCAAGGACCGGAAGGATTTTGGGTTCTCCCTGTTGTCCTTGAAGTCGTTGAGGTCTTTGAGGTCCTTTTAAGTCGTCAAGCTTCCGTCACACGCCCACCCGCTTAAGCAAAGCCATCAGGTTGCTTGCCAGTACCTTCTTCTTCTCTTCCTCACTCAGAAACGAGTTCTGAATTCGCGCGATAACGGTGCTCGGGTCGTTGATCGAGAAGTCCGAGCCGAAGAGAACGCGGTCAGGACCGATCGTCTTCACGGCATACTCGAGCATTCCCACGCGGTCGTGGCCGTAGCCGGAAGTGTCGAGGTAGCAGTTGGGATGACGGGCCACCAAATCAATCCTCTTGAAGATGTTCGCGTATTCCCTGTCGTCTCCGAAATGGGGAAAGACGATCGTCGCCTTCGGAAACTTCTCGATGATGTACGCCATTTCCTCTTGCTCGGTGTGAACATCGAGCACCATGTTCAGGCGGGTAACCTGCTCGACCAGCAGTTCGAAGTTCTTGATGGTGTACTCATAAGGGACAGTGTAGTTGCACAGCTCCCCGACCCAGACAAACCCAAACTGCTTTCGACACTCCTCGATCTCGCGCAACGATTCGTCAATGAAAAGGGGATTGACCACGCAGGCGCCAAGAAAGCGGCCCTTGTACTTCTCGACGTAACGCGCCACTTCCCGGTTGCCCGCAATGAACTCCGCTGGGGTCTTTGCCTCCTGGCAGCGGACTGAATTGATGATCCCCCGCCCGACTCCTGTTCGATCAAGGTACGCGACGAACGCTTCGAAGGTCGGGGTGACCTTGTGCCACTGCCAGACGTCTCCCTTGGCACTGGGGCAATGAAGGTGCGCATCAAAAATCATTGACGATTGACGATTGACGATTGGCGATTGAAGACCTCCGTGAGCCGCCTGCGACCCGGCACGGCGAGAAACGGGCAGTGCCGGCGGAACCGAGAGCGGGGCGGCGGAAGGCTGCTTTCGCAAAAGTCCCAGGCCGCCGAGGAAGACGAACGTTCTGCGGCCGAGGCGACGAGTATGTGAGGGAAGGCCGTGAAACAGGCTCATGGGAACCTCCGATCGGGTCAAGAGCCGGAAAAGAAAACCAAAAGACAGATAAAAATAGTAATAGAAACAAGAAGCGAAATCAAAAGAAGGCTTTTGTCTTGACGGGCCCCTTGCCGTCCGCTATGTTCCTCCCAGGAGGATCCTCGGTGAAGCTCGCAATATGCGTCCTGACAGGCGTCTCTTGTCTGTGTCTTTTACTCCTCGCTGGACAGGTGACGGGATCTCAGGCCCCGCAGTCTGATCCTGGCAAAATTCTGCTGAAGGACTACCGCCCCGTATCGATCTACAAGATACCGGTGACCAGTGTCGCGAAAGCCAAGTACCGGGTGATCGACGTTCACAGCCATCCTTACGCGAAGACCGAGCAGGACGTTGATCGTTGGGTGAAGGCCTTGGACGAGGCGGGTATTGAGAAGACCATAATCCTGACCGACGGGCCCGACTTCAAGTTCGACAAAGTCCACGCGATGTACTCCCGTTATTCGTCCCGGTTCGAGGTCTGGTGCGGCTTTGACTATACCGGCTATGACAAGCCGGGTTATGGACCAGCTGCGGTCGCGGAGCTCGAGCGGTGCGTCAAACTGGGGGCCCGGGGGGTAGGTGAGGAAGGCGACAAGGGAAAAGGGCTGGGATGGGGAAAGGCGGCCGGGATGCACCTGGACGATCCCCGGATGGACCCCCTGCTTGAGAAGTGTGCGGATCTGAGAATCCCGATAAATATCCACGTCGCCGACCCGATCTGGATGTACCAGAAGATGGATGCGACGAACGACGGGATGATGAATGCCGTCGACTGGAGGCTTGATAACCAGCCGGGCATTGTCGGCCATTCCGGTATGATCGATGTACTGGAGAGGGCCGTAAAGCGGCATCCGCGGACCACTTTTATCGCGTGCCACGTGGCCAACCTGTGCTATGACCTCGGCCGGCTGGGGCAACTGCTCGACCGATGTCCGAACCTTTATGCCGACATCTCCGCCCGGTATGCCGAGACGGCGACGATCCCGAGGTTCACGGCAAAGTTCTGTGAAAAGTACCAGGATCGGCTGTTCTACGGCACGGACATGGGTTTCGATTTGGACATGTACCGGACCACGTTCCGGATTCTCGAAAGCGCGGATGAGCACTTCTATGCTCCCATGTTCGGATATCACTGGAGCTACTCGGGGTTCGCTCTTCCCGACCAGATACTGCGCAAGCTTTACCGCGAGAACGCACTGAAAGTTTTCAAGCGATAGACTGAAGGCAAGGGAGGGCGAGTTCATTGAAATCGAGAATCTGGCTGGTTTACGCCTTGGTCACAACCCTCTCCTGGGGGGTCTGGGGAGCGTTTATCGAGATCCCCGAGAAAAACGGGTTTCCGGCCACGCTCGGCTACACTGTCTGGGCACTGACGATGATCCCCTGCGCGCTTGTCGCCCTCTCTATTGTCGGATGGCGACTCGAGCGCGACCGCCGGTCGATTCTCCTTGGTTCGGCCGTGGGGCTGTTGGGTGCGGGCGGGCAGCTGGTGCTCTTTGAAACTTTGCGGCTCGGCCCCGCTTACATCGTCTTCCCGATCATCTCGCTCTATCCGGTGCTGACGATCATCCTCTCGGTGTCCATTCTGAAGGAAAGGGCGTCTCGGAAGGCCTGGTTTGGAATAGCTTGCGCACTCGCCGCGATGGTTCTCCTGTCTTATCAGCCCCCCAACTATTCCGCGACGCGAGGCTACCTTTGGCTGTTGCTCGCGATCCTCGTCTTCATCGCCTGGGGGGTGCAGGCGTGGGTCATGAAGTACTCCAATGAGCGCATGCGGGCCGAGAGCATTTTCTTCTACATGATGGCTACCGGGTTGGCGCTCATCCCGCTGGCCGTTCTTATGACTGATTTCTCCCGGTCGGTTAACTGGGGACTCAAGGGGCCATGGTTGGCCGGGCTCATTCAGGTTTTGAACTCGATCGGCGCCTTGACGCTGGTTTACGCGGTGCGATACGGGAAGGCCATCATCGTTGTGCCGATGACAGCGCTGGCCCCGGTTTTGACCATCATCATCTCGCTCACCATCTGGGGTGTGATTCCCCACCCAGTCATCGTCTCCGGCATGGTTTTCGCCTCAATCGCGATTCTGTTGATGGCCGAGTGATGCGGGGAGCAAAGGCGATTTGCCTAAAAGCCGCGCTCGATCTGACGGCTGTTCAACAAGGGGCGCGGATGTTTCTGCGGTTTCCCCGTCCTTCAACGGTGTTCGTCATGGGCGGGGACGTGGGGGCGTCCCCTGGGAGCGCAGGCGTCTCGCCTGCACTGGGGCAAGGGGCGTCCCGCCCCGTCCGTGCCTCTCGCAAGGCCGATGGTGCCGACAGCGCGGACGGGGCGTGACGCCCCTTGCCCCAGTGCAGGCGAGACGCCTGCGCTCCCAGGGGGAC